>NZ_RJTZ01000007.1:0-55123 GCF_024343515.1 Aquitalea sp. S1-19
GATCGACTACCAGATAAAGCTGATGAATGAGTCCGGCGAGGCAGCAGCAGAACTGTCACAGCAGACGCAGCTGCTGCTGATCGCGCTAGGCGGCATCGCGGTCACCCTGACCCTGCTGATCGGTTTCTTGATCACACGCAGCATCACCCGTCCGCTGGGCGAGGCCGTCGGCGCCGCGAAGAAGATGGCCGCCGGTGACTTCGGCTTCACACTGGAGAACCAGCACCGCGACGAAGTGGGTGAAATGGTGCGCGCGGTCGGTGCCGTCCAGACCTCGGTGCAGGCCATGGCGGCGGACACCCGCCTGCTGAGCCTGGCCGCCGTCGAAGGCCGACTGGACACCCGCGCCGAGGCCGGCAAGCATCAGGGCGAATTCAAGTCCATCGTCAGCGGCGTCAACGACACCCTGGATGCGGTGATCGGCCCGCTGCAAGTTGCCGCCGACTACGTCGCGCGCATCGCCCGTGGCGACATCCCAGCCAAGATCAGCGACAGTTACAATGGCGACTTCAACCTGCTGAAAAACAACCTGAATACCTGTATTGAGGCAGTCAACCGCCTGATTGCCGATGCCCGACAGCTGTCCGAGTCGGCGGTCGCAGGCAAGCTCGACACCCGTGCCGATGCCAGCATGCACCAGGGCGACTTCCGCAGCATTGTCACTGGCGTCAACGACACCCTCGACGCCGTGGTGTCGCCGATTCGCGACGTACAGCGAGTGATGGCCGCAATGGAACAGGGCGACATGACGCAGTCCATCACCACGCAGTACCAGGGCGACTTTGCCGCGCTGGCAGCTGCCATCAACAACACGATCGCCAAGCTGTCCGACACCATCGCCCAGATCACCACGGCGGCCGATGCGCTGTCCAATGCAGCAGGCCAGGTTTCCGCCACCGCCCAGTCGCTGTCGCAGTCGTCCTCCGAGCAGGCCGCATCGGTCGAAGAGACCACCGCCAGCCTGGAGCAGATGACCGCCTCGGTCGCACAGAACACCGAGAACGCCCGCGTCACCGACAATATGGCGTCCAAGGCGGCACGTGAAGCAGGCGAAGGCGGCAGCGCGGTCGGCAAGACGGTCGAGGCGATGAGCTCGATCGCCGACAAGATCGGCATTATCGATGACATCGCCTACCAGACCAACCTGCTGGCACTGAACGCCGCCATCGAAGCGGCGCGCGCCGGCCCCGGTGGCAAGCAGCCGCACGCTCGCGGCCAGAAGCAACGTGACGGCTGTCTTCGATGAAGCCGACTTCGAAAAATTCTGAAGGGGAGCGCGATGGAATCCGCAGCCCAGACGCCACAGCGACCCGCCAGCAAGCTGACGCCGCATGCGAGCACGCCCCAGCAGTACCTGACCTTCACCCTGCGCGGCGAAGTGTTCGCCGTCGCCATCCTCAATGTGAAGGAAATCATTGAGTACGGCACGGTCACCGAAATCCCGATGATGCCCGGCTTTATCCGCGGGGTGATCAACCTGCGCGGCAGCGTGGTGCCGGTGATCGACCTCTCCTGCCGCTTCGGCGACCATGCGACCGAGGTTTCGCGGCGCACCTGCATCGTCATCATCGAACTGCAGGAGGGGGACCAGCGCCAGGATATCGGCGTGATGGTCGATGCGGTGCTGGAAGTGCTGGAGATCGCGCCGGCCGAGATCGAGCCGGCCCCGTCCTTCGGCGCCCGCATCCGCACCGATTTTATCCAGGGCATGGGCAAGGTGAACGGCAAGTTCGTGATCATCCTTGAGGTGTTACGCGTACTGTCAGTCGAGGAAATCTCGATGCTGGCACAGGTTGCCGACGTGCTGCCGGCTGATGCCTGACCCCGCCATGAGCGACTACGCGGCCCTGCCGCCGCGCGAGATTGAGCGCCTTGCACTCAATATCCGCCCCGGCGAGTGGGCAGTAGAGCGGCAGCGCCCGATTGCCACCCTGCTGGGTTCCTGCGTCGCGGTCTGTCTGATCGATACCGGCCTGCCGCTGGCCGGCATGAATCATTTCATGCTGCCGCAGATGCGCAACAGCCGCCATGCCGACGAGGACATGCTGCTGGCCGGCGATGCCTGCATGGAAGCTCTGCTCAATGCCATGCTCAAGCTGGGTGCGGCCCGCCACCGCATCCATGCCAAGGCTTTCGGCGGCGGCAATGTAATCGACAGCACCCCGCCTGGCGTGCTCTCCATTGGCAAGCGCAACGCCGACTTCACCCAGACCTGGCTCGCGCGCGAGCGCATCCCACTACTGGCCTCCGATTTTCTAGGCCCCTGGTCGCGCAAGGTGCTGCTGGTCCCCGCGACCGGAGATGCCTGGTGCCGGCGCGCGGGGGTCGGTGCCGTTCAGGCCCAGGCACTCAAACGCGAAGAACAGGCCTACGCCGAGTCGCTGCGCCAGGTGCAAAACGGCCCCCAAACACCCCGCGTCGAGTTGTTCTAATGCCTGAAATCGCGCTCTCCGAACAGGAGTTCACCCTGCTGCGCCAACTGATCTACCGTGTTGCCGGCGTCCATCTGGCCGACAGCAAGCGGCCGCTGGTGATGGGCCGCCTGCAAAAGCGGCTACATGAACTGCAACTGGAAAACTACCTGCAGTACTACCAGCGAGTCACCGACGAGCGCCATCCGCAGGAACTGCAGACCATGGTCAACCTGCTGACCACCCACGAAACCTATTTTTTCCGCGAGTCTCAGCACTTCGACTATCTGCGCGACGAGATTCTCACCAAACGCCAAAGCCGCGCGCCGCTGCGCATCTGGAGCGCTGCCTGCTCCAGCGGCGAAGAAGCCTATACGCTGGCCATGCTGCTGTCCGAGCACCTGCCGCATGCGCCGTGGGAAGTACTCGGCTCGGATATCAGCACCCATGAGCTGGAGAAGGCCAGACGCGGCCGCTACCCGCTGGCCCGCCATGAAGGCATCCCGCCGGCCTGGCTGAAAAAATACTGTCTGAAAGGAGTGCGGACACAGGAGGGCAGCTTTCTGGTCTCACACGCACTGCGCGAGCGGGTCCGCTTCACCCAAATCAACCTGACCCAGCCTGTTGCGGCCGCGCACGGCAGCTTCGATGTGATCTTCCTGCGCAATGTAATGATCTATTTCGACAATGAAACCAAACGCCAGGTAATCGGCCATCTGCTGCCGCATCTGGCGCCGGGTGGCTATCTGTTTATCGGCCACTCTGAGACCCTGAGCGGCATCAGCGAAGGCCTGGTCAACGTACGCCCGACCATCTACCGGAAGCCCGGCGCATGAGCCACAAGCTGGGCGTCATGATCATCGATGATTCTGCCGTCATCCGCAAGAACGTCTCCCGCCTGCTCTCGGCCGCTCCCGATATCGGAGTCATCACTACCGCTGCCGCCCCCGTACTCGCCGTTGCCAAGCTGCGCCAGCGCTGGCCGGACGTAATCGTGCTCGGCATCGAAATGCAGCATGTGGACGGCCTAGCCTTCCTGCGCAAGATCATGGCCGAGCGCCCGACGCCGGTGGTGATCTACTCGTCGCATGCCGACGACAGCCGTGTCCGCCTGGACGCCCTGACCGCCGGAGCGGTCGCCATCATCCCCAAACCGCAGGCCGGTCTGCTGTCCTATCAGAAAGAAGGGGGCGGAGACATCGTACAGGCGGTGCAGGCTGCCGGCCGTGCCCAGATACGCACACCAGCACCATCCGCGAGCAAGGACACCGCCACGGGCGCCGGCAAGCGCGCGCTCCGGGCATACAATACCGCCCCGCCCCCGAACACAGCACAGATCATCGCCATCGGCACTTCGACCGGTGGCACGCTGGCGCTAGAAAAACTGCTCACCCGCTTGCCACCGGACTGCCCCGGTATCGTGATCGTCCAGCACATGCCGGAAAAATTCACCGGCCTGTTCGCCCAGCGACTGGACAGCCTGTGCGCACTTGAAGTGCGTGAAGCATGCGACGGCGACAGCGTGCGCCCCGGCTGCGTGCTGATCGCGCCGGGCGGCCGCCACATGACACTGGTGCGCAGTGGCACGCAATACCATGTCGCGATCACGGACGGAGAACGGGTGAACCGGCACAAACCCTCGGTGGACGTATTGTTCCACTCGGTAGCACACGTGGCGGCCGGCAACGCTCTTGGCATCATAATGACCGGCATGGGTGACGACGGCGCGCTCGGCCTCAAGGCCATGCGCGACGCCGGTGCCCGTACGCTGGCACAGGACGAAGCCAGTTGCGTGGTGTACGGCATGCCGGCCGTCGCGGTCCGCCTGCAGGCAGTCGAGCGCATCCTGTCACTGGACGCCATCCCCGGCGCCATCACAGCATTTGCCAACCACAGCGTCACCGCGGTCAACGCCACGCAATAGCGCCAGCAGAAAACCCTGCCCCTTAGAACCGGCTCACGGCCTTAAGCGTGGGGCCTGCATCCGCCTTAGCCAAAACAAAACCGCTGCAGAGCAGCGGTTTTGTCAGTTTGCCGGCATCCCGGCGCGAAAGAGCGAGCCCCGGACTCAATCGTCCCAGTGCTTCCAGTGTTTCTTGCGCTTTTTGCCATGGTAATGACCATGGCCCTTATAACTACTTTTTTTGGTGGTCAGCGCTACACCGGTTCCGGCACCAAGCGCGCCGCCGATAATGGCACCTTCACGGCCGCCTACCGCATTACCGACCAAAGCGCCCGTCGCGCCACCCAGTGCGCCGCCCAGAATCACATCAGTGTTCGATGCGGCCAGTGCGCCGCCTGCCGGCAATGCCAGCGCCGCCGCCACTATCCATACTGCTAATTTCATATCCGCCCCTTGCCTGACTTGCTATCAATGGCGGCATTGTAAGGCCAAGCCTGCATCAGGGTGCGGGGCAAAGTGTTGCCATTTGTTACGCACGACACACTTGCTTCACATTCGCATCAGGTACGTGGCAGGGTCACGCCGACCTGGCCCTGGTATTTGCCGCCACGGTCCTTGTACGACACATCGCACACTTCATCGGACTCGAAGAACAGCACTTGGGCCACGCCCTCGTTGGCGTAGATCTTGGCCGGCAACGGGGTGGTATTGGAGAACTCCAGCGTCACATAGCCTTCCCAGTCCGGCTCGAACGGGGTGACATTGACGATGATGCCGCAACGGGCATAGGTGGACTTGCCCAGACACACGGTCAGCACTTCGCGCGGAATGCGGAAATACTCGACGGTGCGCGCCAGCGCAAAGCTGTTGGGCGGGATGATGCAATAGCCCTTGCCCGACACCTCGACAAACGACTCGGGGTCGAAGTTTTTCGGGTCGACAATGGTGCTGTTGATATTGGTGAACACCTTGAATTCGTCGGCGCAGCGGATATCGTAGCCATAGCTCGAGGTGCCGAAGGAAATGACTTTTTGCCCGTCCACCACCTTGACCTGATCATGCTCGAACGGCTCGATCATGCCGCGCTCGGCAGCCATGCGACGTATCCACTTGTCTGACTTGATGCTCATTTCGTTTCTCTTTGGCAAAATTCTGTAGCGGGCGATTCTACCCCAAAAGCCGGCGCGATTGCTCAGGCGATATCGAGAGAAATACCAGGCATTTTTCCCGCATCAAGCAGAAACAGGCCAGATAGTAGCCAGAAAAGCTTGAGCCAGATCATTGACATAGCTTAACTACAAGCATATGTTTGAGAACAATTATCAATAAGAACGAGTTATACAGGGATGACGCTTGATAGACTACGCACCGGTGCTCACGGCATGGTCACTCGCCTGAATCTGGACGAGGACACGCTGCACCGCGTGATGGCATTCGGCCTGATACCGGGGCAGACGTTCCATATCACGCGGCGCGCAGCTTTCGGCGGCCCCATCATGCTGGAAGTCGGCACCACCCACTTTATGCTGCGTGGCAAGCTGGCACGCCAGATCGAAGTCCAAGCTCACGCATGAAACGCTTTGCCCTGATCGGTCAGCCCAATACCGGAAAGTCCTCCTTATTTAACCGCCTGACAGGCCTGTCGCAGCGCGTGGGCAACTGGCCGGGGCTGACCGTCGAACTGGCACATGCCAAGCTATTGCTGGGTGGACAGATGGTGGAGCTGGTGGACCTGCCCGGCATTCATGATCTGTCCGGTTATACCGAAGACGAAGCCGTGGTGCGAGACGTACTGTCCGCCACGGCTTTTGACGCCCAGCTTATCGTACTCAATGCAGCCCAGCTTGACCGGCAGCTTGCGCTGGCCATTCAGGCTATCGCCACCGGCATTCCCGCCCTTGTCGTACTGAATATGGCTGATGAAGCCGAGCTATTGGGCATCGATATCGATACCCGACAGCTCGCTGCCAAACTGGGCGCGCCCCTTGTCCTCGTGTCCAGCAAGCGCATGCAGGGCTGGGACGCCTTCAAAAAAGGGCTGGATAGCCTTGCGCGCAACCCCCAGCCGGCGGTTAGTGCCCGGCTTGATGCCATCGCCGACACCCGTACCGCACAAAATCATGCCAGACAGGCGCTTGCCGGCTCCTGGCATTTGCCGCCTACCCTGCCCGCCCGCCTAAGCCATCGCCTGGACCATTACCTGATGCACCCGCTGCTGGGACTGGTGCTGTTCGTCGCCATCATGGCGCTGGTTTTCAACGGGACTTACCTGCTGGGCGGACCACTGCAGGATGGACTGGGCAATGCGCTTGACTGGCTCAAAAATCACTGGCTCGCCGCGGCCGTCAGCCCCTTGCCAACCTGGCTGCAGAGCTTGCTGCTGGACGGGGTATGGCAAGGGCTCAGTACGGTACTGACTTTTGCGCCCATTCTGTTTGTGTTTTTCGTCCTGATGGCCCTGGTGGAAGACAGTGGTTACCTCGCACGCGCGGCCTATCTGACCGATGCGCTGATGTCCCGCCTGGGGCTGGATGGTCGCGCTTTTGTGATGCAGTTGATGGGCTTCGGCTGCAATGTGCCGGCCATTATGGGCACGCGCGTAATGCGCGAGAAAAAGCAGCGGCTGTTGTCCATGCTGATCATCCCTTTTTCGCTGTGCTCGGCCCGTCTGCAAGTGGTGGTGTTTTTTGCCAGCACGCTATTTTCACCTGCAGTCGCCCCCTGGGTTCTGATGGCGTTTTACGCGGTGAGTCTCGCCGTGGCGATACTCACCGCGCTGGTTTTCAAGCGTAAATATTGCGCCAGTGAAGCCTATCTGATGGAGGTGCCGCCTTACCGCCTGCCCGGCTTCAAGCATGTACTGACCCGCGCCTACGGTGAAGTGCGCGCCTTTTTCGAACTGGCCTCGACCTTTATTCTGCTGGGTGTGGTGCTGGTCTGGCTGATGACCCATATCCATCTGGGCGAGCATACACTGGCTGATCACCTGGGTACGCTGCTCTCCCCGGTACTCGACCCTATCGGCATCCGCCATGAGCTGGCCATTGCGCTACTGTTCGGCTTTGTCGCCAAGGAAATCCTGCTGGGCAGCCTGGCGGTGATCTACGGCGTCAGCGATGCCGGCCTTGCCGGTGCCGTCATGCAACACCTGGACTGGGTGTCGGCCATGAGTTTTGTACTGTTTACCCTGATCTATGTGCCCTGTTTGTCGACGGTCGCTGCCATACGCCGCGAGTCGCACAGCCTGTCTTTTACCGTCTTGTCTGTCAGCTGGTCTGTCGCACTGGCCTGGGTCTTGTGTCTGGTGTTCTATCAGATCACCAGCCGTCTGGTGTAAAGCCCGCACAATCGCGACCAGGCCAGGCGGCTTGCCGCGCGAACCTTGCGGCCTTACACTGGCCGCCGCCACAGCGCCCTGATCCGCCACAAACCGGATCGCGCTTCCCCTTTGCTTCCCCCTGATCGTACTCATGCCATTTATTGCTTTGGGCCTTATGCCCGACCTCGCCCGCGCCGCCGGCGAAAAAAACTATTTGCAAGCCACCCCCATCCAGCAAGCCGCCATCCCCGCGATCTTGCAAGGTTGCGATGTGCAAGGCTCGGCGCCAACCGGCTCGGGCAAAACAGCGGCCTTTGCCCTGCCGCTACTGCAGGCCTACAGCCAAAGCCGGCACGAGATGCCGCGCAAGACCCAGACGCTGATCCTGCTGCCCACGCGCGAACTGGCGATCCAGGTTGCCGACAGCCTGGCTTTTTTCGCCCGCCATCTGCCCCATGCCCCCAAAATCATCACGCTGGTAGGCGGCGTGGCACTGAACCCGCAACTGATGGTATTGCGTGGTGGCGCCGATATCGTGCTGGCGACACCGGGGCGCTTGCTGGATGTACTCGCGCACAATGCGCTCAGGCTTAATCACGTCAAGACGCTGGTACTGGACGAGGCCGATCGCCTGCTGGAACTGGGCTTCAGCGATGAAGTCAGCCAAATCCTCGCGCTTTTGCCGGCCAAACGGCAGAACCTGCTGTTTTCGGCCACCTTCCCGCCTGGCGTCAAGGCGCTGACCACCGGCTTATTGCAGCAGGCTGTATTGATTGACGTACCGGCAAGCTTAGCCGCTCCCCGCCCGGCCATCCGCCAGCGCGCCCTCACGGTTGATACCACACGTCGCACCGCCTTGCTGCGCCACCTGATTGCCAGCGAAGCCTGGCAGCGCACACTGGTATTTGTCGCCAGCCAGCATGGTGCGCGCCACCTGGCCGAAAAGCTGGTCAAGGCGGGGCTTAGGGCGGAAGCCTTCCACGGCGAGCTAAGCCAGGGGCGGCGCAACCGGGTATTGGCTGAATTTCAGGATGGCAAGCTGCAGGTTCTGGTGGCCACCGATGTAGCGGCGCGCGGGCTGGATATCGCCGCGCTGGATGTGGTGGTGAACTATGATCTGCCGCGCGCCAGCGATGACTATACCCACCGCATCGGCCGCACCGGGCGCGCCGGCGCCAGCGGTCTGGCCATCAGTTTTGTCACGGCACAAAACGAAGCACACTTCTATCTGATCGAAAAACGCCAGCAGCAGCGCGTGGCGCGCGAGCAGATTGCCGGCTTCGAGCCCGAGATGCCTGTCGTCACCCCCGCAAAAGCGGTGGCCGACGACAAGGGCGGCATCAAGGGCAAGCGCATGAGCAAGAAGGACAAGCTGCGCGCCGCGCAGGCGGCAGGCTCAAGCCCAGACAGCACCGACGCGTGACAGGGCGGCAGCAAAAGCGTCCGAGCCAAACAGCTCGCCCGCCTCGGGCGGGCACACAAAGGCATGGCGCTCGCCGTCCAGCATGAAACTTAAAGCATAGGCGTGCAGATAGCCCCGGTCGGCGGGGCTGCCGCCATATAGCGCATCGCCCAGTATCGGCGCAGACAGACTTTTCATCGCCACGCGCAACTGATGGGTACGCCCGGTATGCGGACGCAGCACAAACAGGCGCAAGCCCGGCGAGACCGACTCGGTACTAAAGCGGGTCACGGCAGGTTTTAGCTGACTCGGGCATAGTTTCCATGCCCCGCCTCGCCCCTTTTCCATATCCCCCTTGATCCAGCCCTGTTTTTTCTGCGGCTTGCGCTCGGACAGGGCCAGATACACTTTTTCGACCTCACGCCCGGCAAATGCTGCCGACAAGGCCGAGGCCACTGCGGCCGAGCGTGCCACCACCAGTAGGCCCGATGTCATCCGGTCCAGCCTGTGCACCGGCCACAAAGCTTCATCCGCCAGTCCTGCGCGCAGCCCCTCCATCAAGCCGGCCTCCTCGCCTTCGCGATGGAAGCTGACGCCGGGCAGCTTGCTGATGATGTAAAAGCGCGGATCGGTATGAATCAGCCTGTACATAGGCGGCAAGACGGCAGTGGCATCACTCATAGCGGGTTTTTCAATTGCTCGGCCGCAGCCATACGCATCTGCTTGCGTATCTGCGCGGCAGCAAAACGCTGTTTTTGCTCATCGGTTTCCAGCAGCAAAGGCGGCACCGGCATGGATTTGCCCTGCTCCATCGCCACCATGGTGAAATAGCAACTATTGGTGTGGCGCACGACACGGGTACGGATGTTTTCGGCAATCACCTTGATGCCTATCTCCATCGACGTACGCCCCACATAGTTGACCATGGCCAAAAAAGTCACCAACTCGCCCACATGAATGGGCTGCTTGAACAGCACCTGATCTACCGACAGCGTCACCGCGTAATGGCCGGCATAGCGGCTGGCACAGGCGTAAGCCACCTGATCCAGCAGTTTGAGCAAAGAGCCGCCATGCACATTGCCGGAAAAATTCGCCATATCCGGCGTCATCAGCACCGTCATGCTCAGCTCGCGCTGCCCCATCAAAACATCCATCTTGGTTTCCACTCCAGATCCGGCAACAAGACCGAAACAATTATTAGCACATTCTATAATGCAAAAATAATGCAAATGGACGACAATTGCGTCCAATCACACGAAAAGCCCGACATCCTGCCGCAAAATACAGTGACAAGCCACTGGTAAGCGCAATGCGGGCTATCTACCATAAAGCAAGCGTGTCATCAGAGGCCATGACAGATAAACACTCTGGCCCTCTCCCGCAACGCCTCTCCAACAAAAACAGGAAACTCGCCATGTCTAAAATGTCTCTTCGCCTGACCGCCACCGTCGTAGCCGGTGCTCTTGCCCTCACCGCGTGTACCACCAACCCGATGACTGGCCAAAGTGAAATGAACAAAGCCGCAACCTACGGCTTGGGCGGTGCGGCCGTATGCGGTGCCATCGGCGCACTGGTCTCCGGCAGCAAGGGCGCGCGTAATGCGGCACTGGCCTGTGGTGCCCTCGGTGCCGGCGTCGGCGTATATATGGACAATCAGGAAAAAGAACTGCGTGCCAAGCTGGCCAACACCCAGGTTCAGGTTAACCGCGTCGGTGACCAGATCAAACTGGTGATGCCGGAAAACATCACTTTTGCACTTAACAGCGCTTCGCTCAATAGCGGCGCACAGCGCTCGCTCGCCGATGTGGCCGGCGTACTCAACCAGTACCCGGAAACCACCATCACCGTCAATGGCTATACCGACAGCACCGGTGCGCTGGCTTACAATATGAAGCTGTCGCGTGAACGCGCACAATCGGTGGCCAATATCCTGCGCAACAATGGCGTAGCCGGCAACCGCATCGCAACCCAGGGTTATGGCCCGGAAAGCCCGGTTGCCAGCAATGCCACGGCAGCAGGGCGCGCCCAGAACCGCCGTGTGGAAATCCTGATCAATCCCAAGCCACAATAAGTCCGCTTTTCTACGCAAAAAGCCGCCGCTCCCGGCAAGGGGGGCGGCGGCTTTTTTACCTTCCAGCGCTTAAAGCAACAGACCGATCAAAGGCGCCAGCAGCACCATCGCCACCCCGCACAACATCATGGTCAGGCTGGCAACCACGCCTTCTTCCTCGCCGATTTCACCGGCTTTGGCCGTGCCCGCACCATGGGCTGCCGCACCAAACAAGGCACCGCGCGCCAAAGGGCTACGCACCCGAAACAGCAGCAACAGCAACTCGCCCAACGACATGCCGACCACACCGGTTATTACCACAAAAATCGCCACCAGTTGCGGGTTCGCCCCGAGATGAGCAGCACTCGCCAGGGCAAACGGCGTACTGACCGAGCGCGGCGCCAGACTGCGCACCACCGTTTCCGGTAGGGAAAAAGCATGCGCCAGCCAGACCGAACTGCCCACGCCGACCACGATGCCGGTAAGTACACCAGCAAGCAAGGTGATCCAGTTAGCGCGAATCAGTGCACGTTGCTGATAGATGGGGATCGCGAAGGCTACGGTCGCCGGTCCCAATAGCCAGGTCAGATAGCGTGTATCCTGCCAATAGTGGGCAAAGGGTATGTCGCACAGCAAAAGCAAAGACACCAGCAATACCGGCACCAGAAAAATAGGCGCAGACCACCAGCGCTTCAGGCGCAGGTGCAAGTGCTTAACTAATACATACAGCAGCAGCGTCACCAGCAGGCACAACACCGAACTTAGCGCAAACATAGCGCGCCCTCCTCCCGCTTGGCACGCAAATGCCTGAAGCGCAGCAAGCGGTAACAGCGATCAACGACCAGCGCGGTTGACAGCATCACGCATGCGGTCGACAGCACGATCACCGCCATAATGCGTATCCCATTCTGCTCGAACAGCGCGGTAAACTGCACCACCGCCACCACCGCGGGGATGAAAAACAGCAACATCTCGGCCAATAGCCAGCGCGAGCCTTGCTCCACCCAACTCACAGACAGCCACCTAGCTTGCAAGGCCAGAAACAGCAGTACAAGCCCCAACACGCCACCGGGCAGCGCCGGCATAAAGCGCTCGCACAAAGCCTGAGCACACCACCACCATAAGGAAAGCAAGGCAACTTGCCATACCGTGCATAGCGTTTTTTTAAGCGCGGGGACCATGGTCGTTATACTGTCGAGTGGACTGAACTATCCAGTGTATGCGCGGTCTACAAATAGATAAAATGAATTAAACTAACAATAAACATTCCAGAAAGGAATGCATGGATATTCGTGCCTTACGTTACTTTGCCGCGGTGGTACGCGAACAAAGCTTTACCCGTGCTGCCGACAGCCTGTTTGTCACCCAGCCCACCATCAGCAAAATGGTGCGCCAACTGGAAGATGAGCTGGGAACACCACTATTGCTGCGACAGGGGAAAAGCATCACGCTGACAGATGCCGGCAAGGTGACGCTTGCCCGCGCCGAAGACATGCTGCACAGCATGCAGTTGCTCAAACGCGAGCTAATTGACCTGTCTGAACTCAAATCCGGCGAACTGGTATTCGGCTTGCCGCCCATGGTGGGCGCGGCCTACTTTGCCCCTGTTGTCAGCCGCTTTCGCGAACACTACCCCAAGATCGAACTCAAGCTGGTTGAAACAGGGGCGCTGGCAGTAGAAAGCCAGATACGCTCAGGGGAGGTCGAGCTCGGCATTGCCGTACTGCCGGTCAATACCGACGATTTCAGCACGCTGGCCGTAGTCAACGAACCGCTCTGCCTAGTAGCGCCTGCCAACTCGGCTTGGCATGGCCGGGAATCCGTCTTGCTATCGGAGCTCACCGAGCAGGCTTTTGTACTCTATCCGCCGGACTTTACCCTGACCGCGCACATTGCCAACGCTTTCCGCCAGATGGACAAGCCGCTGAATATTGTCGGCACGAGCGCACAATGGGACTTTCTGGCCGAACTGGTCGGCGCACGCCTTGGCATTACCTTGCTGCCACACTCGGTCGCCCAGCGCCTGGATCCGGCCAAATTCGACCTGATAGCACTTGCCGACCCCGATTTGAGGTGGCATCTTGCGCTGATCTGGCGCAACGGCGCCTACCTCTCACATGCCGCCCGCGCCTGGATCGACACCACGCGCAGCGTGCTGGCCCCTACTAAGGACAAATCATGAAACGCTGGATACTGCTACTGACGCTCACCTTGCTGAGCGCCTGCTCGACCCTGGGACTGGAAAAGCCCAAGGTCAGTCTGGTCGATATCAAGCCCAGCAGCAAAAGTACACTATTTGAACAAGCTTTCGATGTCAGCCTGCGCATCAGCAACCCCAACAGTTTTGCGCTGTCGGGCAAGGGTGTGAAATTCGCGTTGCAAGTCGATGACAAAAGGCTGGCAGACGGGATGAGCAACAAGCCGTTTGAAATTCCGGCCCGCTCAAGCAGTGTCATCACCGTCAGAATGCACACCTCGCTAGCGGACTGGCTCAAGCAACTGGGCAATGCATTGGCCAGCCCGAATAGCGGCATCGCCTACCAGCTGGAAGGACAGATTACCGATGTGAACGGCATTGCCAGCCTGCCTTTTAGCAGCAAGGGCAACTGGTCTTTGGCCGAAAAAATGGGATTCAAACCTTAATGGACAAAAGGCGGTGCACAGTACGCCGCCTTCTCCCGCACCACCATGCCAGCTGCGCCTTGACTGCAGCACGACACCCACTGTCGTCCCCGGCAAATTTGCCCGCATAGCCAGACGCACCCTCGCCCTGCACTACGCTTTAGCTTTAGCTTTTCCTACCACCAAGCGAATAGACATAGGCGCCCATTAGTCATACCATTTGTAGCACATACACATAAACCATCCGGCTACCCCCGCTACAAGCTTGCGCGGGGGCGATGCGACAAGGTGACCATGATGCCCATTGTGCTTGGTTTGCTGATTGCGCTACATATCTGCTGGCCAGTCTGGCGTAAACAGCTAGCCAGCCGCAGTTTATGTGCGAGCGATTATGTACTGGCACTAGCCATCGGCACGCTGGAACTTGGACTGATGGCCATGCAATACCATTCCATCCCGGCAGCGACCACCTATCTGTTTGCCGGCATCCCCGCCGCCACCTATTTGCTTGCCACATCACTGGACATGTTTTCAGCAGAGTCTTAATTCTGTAAGGCCGGCTCAATGCAACAATTAATTGCGATCACTTGCCATATTTGATATAAAACTCTTAACCTTTGTCATTAAAGTGAGGGATAGCATGATGGCTGCGTTACTAGGCGTGCTGGTTGCCGCCCATATCTGCTGGCCTATCTGGTACTGGCAACTACACGGCAAATCCTTGCGCCGCGCCAACTGGTTACTGGCATTTTTGTTTGCCGCTCTGGATCTTGGCTTTATCGCCAGCCAGATACAGGGGGAAACCGGTCAGGCCGTCCTGCTATTCTCAGGCATTCCCGCCGCCATCTATCTGCTTGCCTTCCTCACAGAAAAGCCGCACAAACAACCCTGAGCAAAAAGCATCTGGACGCCGAAGCGTCCAGTATCCGTTTAGCCCTTGGCGCTACGCGCACGCTTGATCATAATTCCGATCAGCACGCATACGATCACGGTCGTTGCCCCGATCACAGCCAGACTCGCCCGGCCCACATTATCCGACAATAACAGCGTCCACAGTTCCATCTGACTTTCCTCCCGGCTCGCTCACAAAATATGCATTAAGATTAAATTGGCACGCGAAATGTCAACTTGATCAAGATCAAGCCCCGGCCAATCCCTCGCGCTTGCGACAGGAAAAGCGCCGCCTTATTGCCTGTGGAGGAGAACATGCCGGCAATTGCCGTGATTGGTGGTGGCATCAATGGCGTGATGAGCGCATGGGCGCTGGCGCGCGCAGGCCACACGGTCACCCTGTTCGAACGCGATACGCTGATTTCCCACACAAGCCAGGCCTCGTCCAAGCTGCTGCACGGCGGACTACGCTATCTGGAAAACGGCGAGATTTCGCTGGTGCGACGTGCGCTGGCCGACCGCGACTGGTGGCTGGCACAAGACAGCAAACTGGCCAGCCCGCTGGCTATCTGCCTGCCGCTCTATCGCCACGCTCGCCGCGCGCGCTGGCAGCTCAAGGCCGGCTTGTGGCTTTATGACCACCTGGCCGGGCATTCCGCCCTGCCCCGTCATGCATTTGTGCCGCCCGCTGCCCTATTGCAAAACGGCGACCGGCTTTGCCCGCACCAGCTGCTGGGTGGCTACCGTTACTACGATGCGCAGATGGACGATGCCAGACTGGGCTTATGGGCAGCAAAACAAGCCCGTACGGCAGGCGTCAGCCTCAATGAACATGCGCGCGTCAGCAGGATCAACTGCGATGGCAGCCTGCAGCTAGACGGGCAGCATCTGCAGTTTGACGCCATCATCAATGCCTGCGGCCCGTGGGCCGAGCGCTTACTCACAGAGAGCCAGATCGCCAGCCCCTTAATGCTGGACACGGTGCGCGGCAGCCATATCGTGCTCGATCGCCCCTTGTCGCAAGGCTATCTGCTGGAAGTAGCGGGCGAGCGGCGGGTGGTGTTTGTCCTGCCCTGGCAAGGACAAACCCTGATCGGCACCACCGAACAGCGGCAAGCGCCCGATGCGCCTGTCGCGTGCAGCGATGCCGAGGCCATCTATCTGCTGAGGCTTTATAACGACTACTTCCCGCCGGCAAGTGAAAACGAGATTTGCCGGCGTTATGCCGGTATAAGGCCGCTACTGAAAAGCGCACGCGACCCCAACCGCGCGCAACGCGAACATGCACTGATTACGCAGGGCCGCTTGCTGTCGGTGTTCGGCGGCAAGTGGACCACCTCGCCTTCGCTGGCACGCGAGGTGGTTTTGCGCGTGGACCGACAGCTAAGAACATGAAAAAAGCCGCCCGGTTTACCCGGGCGGCTTCTGGTTTTGACAAGACGATCTATCAGATCATGTTCTTGCTTTTGAGCAGCTCGTACATGGTCTTGCCGATCTCGGCCGGGCTGCGGGTATAGGCGATGCCGGCTTTCTCGAAAGCCTTGAACTTCTCTTCGGCCGTGCCCTTGCCGCCGGAGATGATGGCACCGGCGTGGCCCATGCGCTTGCCTTTAGGGGCGGTCACGCCAGCGATATAGCCAACAACCGGCTTGGTCACATAGGACTTGGCAAATTCGGCCGCTTCTTCTTCGGCCGAACCACCGATTTCACCGATCATTACGATGGCGTCGGTATCCGGATCATCCTGGAACAGTTTGAGCGCATCGATATGCGACAGACCCGGGATAGGGTCGCCACCGATACCGATACAGGTCGACTGGCCCAGACCCAGAGCGGTGGTCTGCGCTACGGCTTCATAGGTCAGCGTGCCGGAGCGGCTGACGATGCCGATACGACCCGGGTTGTGGATGTGCCATGGCATGATGCCGATCTTGCACTCGCCCGGGGTGATGATGCCTGGGCAGTTCGGGCCGATCAGGCGCACGCCTGCTTCGTCGACGGCTTTTTTCACATACAGCATGTCCAGTGTCGGCACGCCTTCGGTGATGCAGACAATCAGCTTCACGCCGGAAGCGACGGCTTCAAGGATGGAATCCTTGGCAAAAGCTGCCGGTACATAGATAACCGAGGCATCCGCCTGGGTTTCACGTACGGCATCCTTCATGGTGTTGAACACTGGCAGACCCAGATGCTCGGAACCGCCCTTGCCCGGGGTCACACCGCCCACCACCTTGGTGCCGACTTTCAGCGCCTGCTCGGCGTGGAAAGTGCCGTTTTTGCCGGTAAAGCCCTGCACCAGCACCTTCGTGTCTTTATTTACGAGAACGCTCATCTTGATATCCTTGTTCGGTGCGGGTGATTACAGAGCAGCTACGGCGGCAACAATCTTCTCGGCCGCGTCGTTCAGGCCTTGGGCCGAAGTCAGCTTGAGACCGGACTCTTCCAGGATCTTGGCACCCAGTTCGGCATTATTGCCTTCCAGACGCACCACCACCGGTACCGTGACATTGACTTCCTTCACGGCTGCGATAATGGCTTCGGCGATCATGTCGCAACGCACGATGCCGCCGAAGATATTGATCAGCACGCCCTTGACCGAGCTGTCGGCCAGAATCAGCTTGAACGCTTCAACCACGCGCTCCTTGGTGGCACCACCGCCTACATCGAGGAAGTTGGCTGGCTGGCCGCCCTTGAGCTTGATGATGTCCATGGTGGCCATCGCCAGGCCCGCACCGTTCACCATGCAGCCGATATTGCCTTCCAGCGCCACATAGTTAAGGTCGAACTCGGACGCTTTCACTTCGCGCTCGTTCTCCTGGCTCTTGTCGCGCATCGCCAGCAGTTCCGGGTGGCGGTACAGCGCGTTGGAGTCGAGGTTGATCTTGCCGTCCACGCAAGCCAGTTCGCCATTTTCGCGCAGCGCCAGCGGGTTCACTTCGAACAGGGCAAAGTCGTTTTCCATAAACGCGTCGTACGCGCCCAGCATCAGCTTGCTGAATGCCGCAATTTGCGCGCCCTTCAGGCCCAGCGCAAAGGCGCAATCGCGAGCCTGGAATGGCTGCATGCCAACCAGCGGATCGACTTCGACCTTGATGATTTTTTCCGGGGTTTCTTCAGCGACTTTTTCAATCTCGACACCGCCTTCGGTGGAGACCATAAACACCACGCGCTGGCTGCCACGGTCAACCACGGCACCCAGATACAGTTCGCGCTCAACCGGGTACATGTCTTCGCACACCAGTACCGAATGCACCGGCTGGCCGGCGGCGTCGGTCTGGTAGGTCACCAGATTGGTGCCGATCAGGCGCGCAGCTTCGGCAGCGGCTTCTTCGCGGCTTTTCACCACTTTCACGCCACCTGCCTTGCCACGACCACCGGCATGCACCTGGGCCTTGACCACGGCAAACTTGCCGCCCAGCGCATCGTAGGCAGCGGCAGCTTCTTCAGCCGTAGCGGCCAGAATGCCTTTTTGTACCGGCAGGCCGTAACGGGCCAGCAGCTCTTTCGCTTGGTATTCGTGCAGGTTCATTTATGGTTTCCTTTTATTGGAAATCGGACGGCCTTCATGAGCCATCCTGATTTTTTGCCCTAAAGCTTGCGCCTTAGAGCCTGGGCTTCGCTACGGGAAATCAGGGCGCGGCGTAACGTACACGGATGGCAATCAGCAACAGACCGCCCACACACGCCAGCAACACAGGCCATTTCAGGCGCCGCCTTGCAGCGCCCGACATGACATAGACCGAAACGGGGAAGGTCGCACCAGCCAGAAACAGCTTGATCCCCCGCATACGGTCGAATACACCGGCCTCATCAAAGCCGATTTTCACTAGCCACATCAAGGCTGCCACCAGCATCAGCACGCCCAGCATGACTGCGTTGGCAATCAACTCCATCAGGCACTTTCATAAGACCAGCCCCGAAGAGCCGGCCGGATTCAATCAACCGTGCAGTGCGCGCTTGTCAACGGCCAGCGCCGCTTCGTGCACCACTTCGGACAAGGACGGATGGGCATGGATAATGCGCGCCAGATCTTCGCTGGCCGCCTTGAATTCCATGGACACCACGCCTTCGGTCACCAGCTCGGACACCATAGGCCCGATCATGTGCAGACCGAGGATGCGGTCGGTCTTGGCACAGGCCAGGATCTTGACCGTGCCTTGTGCCTGACCCAGGCCCAGCGCGCGACCGTTGGCGGCAAAGCCGGAAGAACCCTTCTTGTACTCGATGCCTGCGGCCTTGAGTTGCTCTTCGGTCTTGCCGACCCAGGCGATTTCCGGACTGGTGTAAATCACCCAAGGGATCACGTTAAAGTCGACATGCGGCTTCTGGCCGGCGATACGCTCGGCCACCGCTACACCCTCTTCGGACGCCTTGTGCGCCAGCATAGGGCCGCGCACCACATCGCCAATCGCCCACACATTCGGCAAATTGGTGTGGCAGTTGTCGTCCACCACCACGAAGCCGCGCTCGTCCAGCTGCAAGCCGACTGCGTCGGCACCCAGGCCGCTGGTATTAGGCACGCGGCCGATGGAGACGATCAGCTTGTCGAATTCGGCTACCGTCGCTTCGCCGCCGACTTCATAGGCCACACTGACCTTGTCACCCAGATTCTTGATCTCGCCTATCTTCACGCCCAGCTTGATATCCAGCCCGGTGTTTTTGGTCAGCGTCTTGAAGGCTTCCTTGGCAATTTGCTGGTCGGCTGCAGCAAGGAAGGTCGGCATGGCTTCAAGGATGGTGACGTCGGCACCGACGCGCTTCCACACCGAGCCCATTTCCAGACCGATCACACCGGCACCGATCACGCCCAGACGGGCAGGCACTGCATCTACATTCAGCGCGCCTTCGTTGTCGAGCACGGTGACGTTGTCGATAGTGACACCCGGCAACTGGCGCACGCTGGAGCCGGTGGCAACAATCACATGCGTCGCTTCAATGGCATCGACCGTGTCGCCGTTTTTCACTTCCAGCTGCCACTTCTCGCCGCTGCGACCCTTGAGCGAGCCCAGGCCATGCAGACTGGTCACCTTGTTCTTCTTGAACAAGAAGCCGATACCGGCGGTGAGCTTGTCAACGATGCCGTCCTTGCGCGCAATCATCTTGGCCGCGTCAAACTTGGCGCCTTCCACGCTGATGCCGTGTTCAGCAAAATCGTGGGCAATGGCGTGGAAGTTTTCGCTCGACTGCAACAGCGCCTTGGACGGAATGCAACCGACGTTCAGGCAGGTACCGCCCAGCGACGGCTTGCCGCTTTTGCCGACAAAGGCATCGATACAGGCAGTATTAAAACCCAGCTGGGCGGCACGAATAGCGGCAACATAACCGCCGGGGCCGGCGCCGATCACAACGACGTCGAATTGTTGGCTCATGGTGTATTCCCTTGATAGGCCAGGCGCTACCCGCAGTGGGCAGACGCCGGCTCAGGTCTTGCTGACAGCAAGCAGCAAGATACCGAATGCAATCATGAACAGGATCAGGATGGATTTACCGAAGGTCGAGAACCAGTCTTCCTTCACCCCCATTTTGCGCTTCTTGATCATCAAGAAAGCCAAAGCAAAAGCGGCGAGGATGGAAGCAATGCCGTAGAACCAGTCGGGGATATTCATAAAGCTCCGTTCATGTCTTGTGGCGCACCGGCTGCGGCGCCCTTCACGGGCGCCTCAGCCGGCAGGCCGGATTACAAATCAAGAATGAGGCGGGCCGGGTCTTCTAGCAGATCCTTGATCGTCACCAGCGTCAGCACCGCCTCGCGACCATCGATGATACGGTGGTCGTAAGAGAGCGCAAGATACATCATCGGGCGCGCAACGATCTGACCATTCTCAACAACTGCGCGATCTTTGGTCGCGTGCATGCCCAGAATCGCCGATTGTGGCGGGTTGATGATAGGCGTGGACATCATCGAGCCGAAAGTGCCGCCGTTGGTGATGGAGAAGGTGCCACCGGTCAGGTCTTCCATCGACAGCTTGCCGTCGCGTGCCTTGACCGCAAACTCGGCAATCTGCTTCTCGATTTCGGCGATAGACATCTGGTCGGCGTTGCGCAGGATAGGTACCACCAGACCGCGCGGGCTGCCCACGGCGATACCGATATCGAAGTAGCCGTGATACAGGATGTCGTTACCGTCAACCGAGGCGTTCACCACCGGGAATTTCTTCAGTGCCGCGACCGCCGCCTTGACAAAGAAGGACATGAAACCCAGCTTGACGCCGTGTTCCTTCTCGAACCTGTCCTTGTACTTGGCGCGCAGATCCATCACCGGCTTCATATTCACTTCATTGAAGGTGGTGAGGATGGCGTTTTGAGCCTGGCTTTGCAGCAGACGCTCGGCTACGCGCTGACGCAGGCGGCTCATCGGCACGCGCTGTTCAGGACGGTCGGACAGCAGCGCACCGGCGTTCACCGCCGATGGGGTGCTGGCCAGTGCCGCACCGCTTACGCTGGAAGGCGCGGCCAGTACCGGGCCGGCCTGTACCGGCGCCAGCGGCTTGGCAGCGGCAACCTGCACATCTTCTTTCAGGATGCGGCCATCACGACCGGAGCCGGCAACATTCGCTAGGTTCACGCCACTCTCGGCGGCCAGTTTGGCGGCCGACGGCATGGCGGCAGCAGGCGCAGCGGCAACAGCCGCCACTTCCGGCGCGGCGGCAGGGGCAACGTCACCGGCCTTGGCTGCGGTGTCGATACGGGCAATCAGCTGGCCGGAAACGACGGTAGCGCCATCGGCTTCGATGATTTCAACGATCACACCTGCCAGCGGTGCCGGCAGTTCCAGCACGACTTTGTCGGTTTCCAGATCGATCAGATTTTCGTCGCGGGCGACGGCTTCACCGACCTTTTTGTGCCAGCTCATCAGCGTGGCTTCGGATACGGACTCGGGCAGTTGCGGAACTTTGACTTCGATAATCATATTCTTCTCCGTTGGGGGCCGCTGCATGCGGCCCCGGAACTAGCACTTCAGGTGTGATCTTATTTGCCGAACGACAGGGCTTCTTCGACAAAAGCCTTCAGTTGGGCTACGTGTTTGCTCATATAGCCAACGGCCGGCGATGCGGACGACGGACGGGCCGCATAAGACAGCGTCTGCTTGGCACCCATCAGGTCTTCCAGACGGTGACGCAACTGGTACCAGGCACCCTGATTCTTCGGCTCTTCCTGCACCCACACCACCTCGCTTGCCTTAGGGAAGCGGGCAAGTTCTGCGGCCACCTGTTCGGTCGGGAAGGGGTAGAGCTGCTCGATGCGCACAATGGCGACATCCTGTTCCAGTTCGCGCTCCTTGCGGCCAGCGACCAGGTCGTAATACACCTGACCGGCACACAAGAGCACGCGCTTGACCTTTTTCGGGTCGGCCATCGCGTTGTCACCGATCACGGCACGGAAGGTGCCGTTGCTGCAATCCTCGATCGCGCTCATCGAGTCCTTGAAGCGCAACAGACGCTTGGACAGGAAGATCACCAGCGGTTTACGGAACGGGCGCAGCATCTGGCGGCGCAGCACATGGAACATCTGGCTGGCTTCGGACGGCATCACGATTTGCATATTGTGCTCGGCGCACAGTTGCAGCCAGCGTTCCAGACGAGCCGACGAGTGCTCCGGGCCCTGACCATCGTAGCCATGCGGCAAGATGGTGGTCAGACCGCACAGGCGACCCCACTTGGTTTCACCCGAGGCGATAAACTGGTCGATGGCAACCTGGGCACCGTTGGCGAAATCGCCGAACTGCGCTTCCCAGATCACCAGCTGATCCGGGCTGTTGCATGCATAGCCATACTCGTAGGCCAGCACCGCTTCTTCGTTGAGGATGGAGTCGATGACCAGGAAGTCGCCCTGGTTTTCCGACATATGACGCAGCGGCACATAGCTGCCGTCGTCCCACTTCTCGCGGTTCTGGTCATGGAACACCGCATGGCGGTGGCTGAAAGTGCCGCGTCCCGAGTCTTCACCCGAAATACGCACGCCATAGCCGGACTCGACAAGAGATGCGTAAGCCAGCGTCTCGGCCATGCCCCAGTCTACCGGCTGCTCGCCGGCGGCCATGGCGATACGGCCCTTGACCACGCGATCCACCGTATTGTGCAGCTTGAAGCCTTCCGGCACCTGGGTGAACTTGTCGGTCAGGCGCTGGATATCGGCCAGCGGCAAGGAGGTATCGGTCGGGTGCGCCCAGTCCGTCCCCATAAACGGGGTCCAGTCGACGGCAAACTCACGGCGGTAGTTGGTCAGCACGGTCTGCTCGACGTGCTCGCCCTTGTCCAGCGCATCGCGGTAAGCCTGAATCAGCGCCTGCCCTTCTTCGGCACTCATCACGCCCTCGCCCACCAGACGCTCGGCGTACAGCGCACGCGAGCCCGGATGCTTGGCAATCTTCTTGTACATCATCGGCTGGGTCAGATAAGGATCATCGCCCTCGTTGTGGCCCAGTTTACGGAAGCACACCAGATCGATCACCACGTCCTTGTTAAAGGTCATGCGGTAGTCGAGAGCCGCCTGCATCACATAGCACACCGCTTCCGGGTCATCGCCGTTAACGTGGAAAATCGGTGCCTCGATCATCTTGGCTACGTCGGTGCAGTAGCTGGTAGAGCGGATATCGCGCGTGTCCGAGGTGGTGAAACCGACCTGGTTGTTGATCACGATATGGATGGTGCCACCGGTACCGTAACCGCGCGTCTGCGACAGGTTGAACGTACCCTGGTTGACACCCAGGCCGCCAAAGGCCGAGTCGCCGTGCAGCAGCACCGGCACCACGGTCTTGCGCTCGCCATCCTTGCGTCGCTGCTGGCGCGCGCGTACCGAACCTTCAACCACCGGGTTGACGATTTCGAGGTGGGACGGGTTGAACGCCAGCGAAACATGCATCGGGCCGTTAGGCGTCGGAATGTCGCTGGAGAAGCCCATATGGTATTTCACGTCGCCGGAAGCCAGCTCCTTCGCCGGCTTGCCTTCGAACTCGGCAAACAGGTCGCGCGGCAGCTTGCCCAGCGTGTTGACCAGTACGTTCAGGCGGCCACGGTGGGCCATGCCGATAATCAGTTCCTGCACGCCCTGCGCCGTTGCGTTCTGGATCAGATGATCCAGTGCCGCGATCATGCTTTCGCCGCCTTCGAGCGAGAAGCGCTTCTGGCCGACATAGCGGGTATGCAGATAGCGCTCCAGCGTTTCGGCGGCGGTAATCTGCTTGAGGATGCGGCGCTTGCTCTGGGCATCATAATGCGGCGTGGACAGATCACCCTCGAAGCGGCGCTGCACCCAGCGCTTTTCCTCGGTCTGGGTGACGTGCATATACTCGACGCCGATATTGCCGCAGTAGGTCTGCTTCAAGCGGGCCAGAATCTCGGACAGCGGCAACTGCTGCGGGCCGATCATGGAGCCAATATTGAACTGCAATGCCATATCCGCATCGGTCAGGCCATGGGTGGCCGGATCGAGTTCACGCAACTGCACCTGATCCATGCGCTTGAGCGGGTCAAGGTTGGCGTGACGCGAACCCAGTACGCGGTAAGCCGAAATCAGCTTCAGTACCGCCACCTGCTTTTGCATGGACTCCCAGTCACCTACCGCGCTCACGCGCTGGCCGGCTACCGGCTTTTTCGTCAGCTGGATAAACGACTGCTGGATGGGCAGATGCGGTACATCGCGCTCGGCCGCACCCGGGGCAAGGGACAGCTTGTCAAAATATTCACGCCACTGGTCAGGGGTGGAGCTCGGATCAGCAAGGTACTGCTCGTACAGCTCCTCGATGAAAGGTGCATTCCCGCCAAACAGGTAGGAATGGCCAAACATAGCTTGCATCATGGGTTCGGGCCCTTTGATTCGGTTTAAGACAGCTACCAGAAGCGTTCTGGCAAACCCCTTTGGCTTGCCGCAACGCTCCCGTGGAAAAAACCGGCCACCCAGGCAGAAGGTAGCCGGCCTTGCATCAATCAGCGGTCGCTGACTGGTGCCACATCGCGACGCTCGGCACCGGTATACAACTGGCGCGGACGGCCGATTTTCTGTTGCGGGTCGGCAATCATTTCGGTCCAGTGTGCAATCCAGCCCACGGTACGCGCCAGCGCGAAGATAGGCGTGAACATGGAGACCGGGATACCAATGGCCGACAACACGATGCCGGAGTAGAAGTCGACGTTCGGATACAGCTTGCGCTCAACGAAGTACGGGTCTTCCAGCGCAATCTTCTCCAGCGCCATCGCCAGCTTGAACTTAGGATCATCCTGCAGACCCAGTTCGCGCAGTACTTCGTCGCAGGTCTCTTTCATGATCGCGGCACGCGGGTCCATATTCTTGTACACGCGGTGACCGAAGCCCATCAGCTTGTAGCGCTTGTCCTTCACGCCATCCATGAACTCGGCCACATTGTCGGCGCTGCCGATTTCGTCCAGCATCTTCAGTACCGCCTCGTTGGCGCCGCCATGCGACGGACCCCACAGGCAGGCGATACCGGCAGCGATACAGGCAAACGGGTTGGCACCGGACGAGCCAGCCAGACGCACGGTCGAAGTCGACGCGTTCTGCTCGTGATCGGCATGCAGCGTGAAGATACGGTCCAGCGCGCGCGCCAGGACCGGATTAACCTTGTACTCTTCGCACGGGGTCGAGAACATCATGTGCATGAAGTTCTCGGCATAGGTCAGGCCATTCTTCGGATAGGAGAACGGCAGACCCTTGCTGTAGCGATAAGCCTGGGCGGCAATGGTCGGCAGCTTGGCGATCAGGCGATGCGCCGAAATGCGGCGGTGTTCGGCATTGGTGATGTCGAGCGAGTCGTGATAGAAGGCAGACAGCGCGCCGACCACACCCACCATGACCGCCATCGGGTGCGCATCGCGGCGGAAGCCCTTGAACAGGCTGAACAGCTGATCATGCAGCATATTGTGACGCATGATGCCGCGCACGAACTCGGTGCGCTGGGCGGTATTCGGCAGTTCGCCGTTCAACAGCAAATAGCAGACTTCGAGGTAGTCGCACTTCTCGGCCAGCTGCTCGATCGGGTAGCCGCGGTAGTACAGCATGCCCAGATCGCCATCGATAAAGGTGATCTTGGATTCGCACGAAGCCGTCGCCAAGAAGCCCGGGTCGAAGGTAAACATGCCGGTCTTGTTGAAAGAGCGGATATCCACCACTTCCGGCCCCAGCGTGCCAGCCAGCACCGGCATTTCAATCTGGTCGCGGCCTTCGTTGTAGGACAGCGTAACTTTCTTGTTCGTTTCCACAGACTTACTCCCTGGTATATAGGTATTGTTTTGCGACCACTACTCAGACACTGCGCAACATGGCGACGATAGGCGCGAGCGTCACATCGTCGGTTTCCACCTTGCCGTTCACCAGTTCCAGAAACTCCGTATCCGGCAGATCCAGAATCCGCACATAGGCGGCAAACTCGTCAGGCGTCAGCTGGTCGTAACGCTCGGCCAGAAAACGCGTCAGCACCAGATCCAGCTCCAGCAGGCCGCGACGCGAGCGCCAGCGCACCCGCTTTTTTTCGATCGGATCGATGAGTTCACTCATACCGCACGCTTGACCATCAGGTCCTTGATCTTGCCGATGGCGCGCGTCGGGTTCAGGCCTTTAGGGCAGACATCGACGCAGTTCATGATGCTGTGGCAGCGGAACAGGCGATACGGGTCTTCCAGATTGTCCAGGCGCTCGCTGGTTGCTTCGTCGCGGGTGTCGGCGATAAAGCGGTAGGCGGCCAAAAGGCCGGCCGGACCGACGAACTTGTCCGGGTTCCACCAGAAGCTCGGGCACGAGGTCGAGCAGCAGGCGCACAGGATGCACTCGTACAGGCCATCCAGGTCCTTGCGGTCTTCGGGCGACTGCAGGCGCTCGCGCTCAGGCGCAGGGCTGTTGTTGACCACATACGGCTTGATCGAGTGGTACTGGGTGAAAAACTGGGTCATGTCGACGATCAGGTCGCGAATCACCGGCAAGCCAGGAATCGGACGCAGTTCGATCGGCTGCTTCAGGTCGCGCACATCGGTCAGGCAGGCCAGGCCGTTCTTGCCGTTGATGTTCATCGCATCCGAACCGCACACGCCTTCACGGCAGGAGCGGCGGAAAGAAATGGTCTCGTCCTTGACCTTGAGCTTGACCAGCGCGTCCAGGAGTTTACGGTCGGTCGAATCGATTTCGACCGAAATATCCTGCATATAGGGCTTGGCGTCCTGATCCGGGTTGTAGCGATAGACGCGGAACTGGATGGTTTCGTTAGTCATGATGTCTGTCGCCTCAGTAGGAACGGGTCTTCAGGGCGATGGCTTCGACGGTCAGCGGGGTCATATTGACCGGCTTGTAGTCGAGCTTGTTGCCATCGCGGTGCCACAGCGTGTGCTTGAGCCAGTTCTGGTCGTCACGGCCGTTCGGATTGGCCGGCGTATCTTCGGCATCGTCGCGCACATGGGCGCCACGGCTTTCGGTACGGGCATTGGCCGAGATCATGGTGGCTTTGGCCACTTCGATCAGGTTTTCCAGCTCCAGCGCTTCCAGGCGGGCGGTATTGAATACCTTGGACTTGTCGGCGATTTCGATGGTCTTGATCATCTCTTCGACTTCGAGAATTTTGGCCACGCCCTGGGCCAGCATGTCCTTAAAGCGGAACACGCCGCAATGCGCCTGCATGGTGCGCTGCATGGCGCTACGCGCTTCGTGCACATTGGTGCCGTTGGTCTGGCCGTCCAGTCGTGCCACACGCGCTACCGAACGCTCGATGGCCGCCATATTCAGCTCAGGCAGGTTCTCGGGCTGGGTCTTGATGAAGTCGATCATCGAGTTGCCCGAGCTCTTGCCGAACACCAGCAAGTCGAGCAGCGAGTTGGTACCCAGACGGTTGGCACCATGCACCGAGGCGCACGCGCATTCGCCGGCGGCGTAGAAGCCCTTGACGATATCGCTGTGGTTGTCGGTGGTGGACAGCACCACTTCGCCCTTGTAGTTGGTCGGAATGCCGCCCATCTGGTAGTGGCAGGTCGGCACCACCGGAATCGGCGCCTTGATCGGGTCGACACCGGCAAACTTGATCGAGATTTCGCGGATGCCCGGCAGCTTGGACATGATCACCTCGGGGTCGAGGTGGGTGATGTCCAGCAGCACATGATCCTTGTTCGGGCCGCAACCACGGCCTTCATTGATTTCAGTCACCATGGCGCGCGACACCACGTCACGCGAAGCCAGATCCTTGGCGTTCGGCGCGTAACGCTCCATAAAGCGTTCGCCGTCCGAGTTACGCAAAATACCGCCTTCGCCGCGCACACCCTCGGTGATCAGCACGCCCGCGCCGGCAACGCCAGTCGGGTGGAACTGCCAGAATTCCATGTCTTCCAGCGGGATGCCGGCACGTGCTGCCATACCCAGGCCGTCACCGGTATTGATGAAGGCATTGGTGGACGAAGCATAAATACGGCCGGCACCGCCGGTAGCGAACAAGGTGGCCTTGGCCTGGAACACGACGATTTCCGAGGTTTCCATTTCCATGGCGACCACGCCCTGCACATTGCCGTCGGCGTCGCGGATCAGGTCCAGCGCCATCCATTCAACGAAGAACTGGGTATTGGCGCGCACATTACGCTGATACAAAGCATGCAGCATGGCGTGACCGGTACGGTCGGCAGCGGCGCAGGCGCGGCGCACCGGCTTCTCGCCGAAGTTCGACATATGGCCGCCGAACGGACGCTGGTAGATAGTGCCATCGTCGTTGCGGTCAAACGGCATGCCGAAGTGTTCGAGCTCGACCACCACTTTCGGTGCTTCGCGGCACATATATTCGATGGCATCCTGGTCGCCCAGCCAGTCCGAACCCTTGACGGTATCGTACATATGCCAGTGCCAGTGATCCTTTTCGGAGTTGCCCAAGCTGGCGGACACCCCGCCCTGCGCCGCTACGGTATGCGAGCGGGTCGGAAAAACCTTGGAAATGACTGCGGTCTTGAGACCGGCTTCAGACAACTGCAAGGCTGCGCGCATGCCGGCGCCGCCGGCGCCGACGATTACTGCATCAAAATGGCGAACTGGTAGGTTCATTGCAGACCCCAAACAACTTTAACCGAATAGATGAAACAGCCCGTGAGCCACACGATGGTGAACACATGCAGGCTCAGGCGCAGACCGGTAGGCTTGATGTAGTCCATCCAGACATCACGGATACCGACCCAGACGTGCAAAAATAGCGCGAGCAAGGTGATCTGGGTAAACAGCCGCACCCAGGTCTGGCTAAACAGGGCTTTCCAGCTGTCGAAATCGGAAGGCATGGCCAGCAGCAGCACGACCAGTGCTACGGTGTAAGCCAGCATGACGACAGCGGTCACGCGCTGCATGATCCAGTCGCGCAAGCCGTAATGGGCACCAACCACGTTGCGGTTTACCATAACAAGAACCCCAGAATAGCGGTCAGGACAAGGCTGACAATCAGCACCAGCTTGGCGGTCGCACGCGCGGTTTCCAGCTCCAAGCCTTTGTGCACATCAAGAAACAGAAAACGGATGCCGGCGCAGAAGTGGTGCAGGTAAGCCCACAAAAAGCCGATCAGCACCAGTTTCATCAGCGGGTAGGCGATGATGGCGCGAAAAGTATCGAAGTCCTGAGCAGAACTCAGCGTACCTGCAAACAGGTACATCAAAAGAGGCAGGGAGAAAAAGAGCGCCACACCGCTGACCCGATGCAGGATCGAGACGATACCCGGCACGGGCAATCTGATCTTGCCAAGATCTAGGTGCTTTGGTCGTTGCTTCTGCATATGGCTTCCTAAGTATGTTTTTTTGACCAAACCGTTGTAACCGGGCTCTGGACGACAAGCCCACCAAACCAGTGCTTCATCTTGCAAAGCCGGAGACAAAAGCCTGACCAACCCTGCTTGACGCAGTGCGCCATCGACTAGATGGCTGCGCCATTCTACCAAACACAAACGACATTATCATCGAGTTCGTCATTATTTTGTGCTATGCGATAACCTTAAGGCATTGCTGTATAAGCCAAGACATCGGTCAGGCAGTAACGCTGCCGCCATAGCACCGCGCCCCCCATCAGCGGACCGGACAAGGTCAGCACCGACAACGCGGCACGTCCTTGCTCCACGCTCAAAAGCGCCGCTTCTTCCCGCGGCAAGTGCTCAACCCGGAACTGCTCGGCATGCACATGCACCCTCACCCCGTAGCGCCGCAGCAGGAGCTCATGCAGACTGGCCGAGCGCGCACGCAAAGCGCGGGCATCCAGATCGTCAAAACGCTCGGCACTAAGCAGGATCTCGTCGGTCGCAACCGGCAAGCCCTGATGCCGCCACAACAAGCGCACCCGAAACAGCGGCGCCCCGCGCCTCAGCAACAGGGCCGATGCGACCTCCTCGCCGGCGCTCAATCGCGATACGCCGAGAAACTCCCGCACCAGTACATCGGCCGGCCCGCCAAACACACCAGGCGTCACAACCGCCCCGCCGCCCCAGTCTCCCGGCAGCGGTGCGACAAAAGTCCCCTTGCCCTGCAAACGCAGCAACACGCCATCCGCGACCAACTCCGCCAGTGCCTTGCGCGCCGTCCCCTGGCTCACCCCCAGTTCGGCAGCCAGATCCCACTCACTGGGCAGCATCTCGCTCTCGCCCCACTCCCCGGCACACACCCTTTGCAACAGATGCGCCTTGGCCTGGCGATAAAGCGGTTCTTTACTGATGGCATTTGCATTCATCGCATGCTTTTTATCACCAAATTTCCGCCGAGTAAATACAAGTCTTATATAAGACACACAAGTTGACGCACAACTCTAAAAATACCTGTACCAATCCGCACACAAACCAGCACAAATAAATAAATGGCCGTGGTAAACTCATTTGCCGCAATATTGCAAAGCACCATTCCGAGCTGTGAATATCAAAGGAGAATGCGAGAAATGAAAGCCCCCGTACGTGTTGCCGTTACCGGCGCTGCCGGCCAGATCGCCTACAGCCTGCTGTTCCGCATTGCCAGCGGTGAAATGCTGGGCAAAGACCAGCCAGTCATCCTGCAATTGCTGGAAGTGCCGTTTGAAAAGCCACAGCAGGCGCTCAAGGGCGTGATGATGGAGTTGCAGGACTGCGCTTTCCCGCTGCTGACTGATATGGTTGGTACCGATGACCCGCTGGTGGCTTTCAAGGACGCCGAATACGCACTGCTGGTCGGTGCCCGTCCACGCGGCCCGGGCATGGAGCGCGCCGATCTGCTGCAGGAAAACGCCAAGATTTTCACCGCACAGGGCAAGGCACTGAATGACGTTGCCCACCGCGACGTGAAGGTGCTGGTTGTCGGCAACCCGGCCAACACCAATGCCTATATCGCGATGAAGAGCGCGCCGGATCTGCCGGCCAAGAACTTCACCGCCATGCTGCGACTGGACCACAACCGTGCAGCCAGCCAGCTCGCAGCCAAAACCGGCAAGGCCGTTGCCTCCATCGAAAAACTGCTGGTCTGGGGCAACCACTCGCCAACCATGTACGCCGACTACCGCTTTGCTACCATCAACGGCGAAAGCGTCAAGGCCATGATTGGTGACGAAGCCTGGAACCGCGACGTATTCCTGCCAACCGTAGGCAAGCGTGGCGCCGCCATCATCGAAGCGCGCGGCCTGTCTTCCGCCGCCTCCGCCGCCAATGCCGCCATCGACCATATGCGCGACTGGGCACTGGGCACCAACGGCAAGTGGACCACCATGGGCATTCCATCCGACGGCAGCTACGGCATCCCTGAGGGCGTGATGTACGGATTCCCGGTAACGTGCGAAAATGGCGCATACGAGATTGTGCAAGGCTTGGAAATTGATGAATTCAGCCGCGACCGGATGAACTTCACCCTGAACGAGCTGGAAGAAGAGCGCGCAGCGATTGCTCACCTGCTGGGCTGATTTCCCGCCCCGCTAAAAAAAGCGCACCTTTTGGTGCGCTTTTTTGTCTTTGCATCTAGACACGCGATACATTTGTATTTAATTATTCTCTGAACTAAATGGAGATCACCACCATGATCGAAGCCGAAATCCTCAACCAGATCGATGCCAAGCTGACCGATCTGACGACCCGCAACACCGATATTCGGGGGTATCTTTGACTACGACGGCAAAAAAGACCGTCTGGAAGAAGTTACCGGCCTGACCGAAGACCCGAACATCTGGAATGACCAGAAAAAAGCCCAGGAACTGGGGCGCGAACGCAAGATGCTGGAAGATGTCGTGCTGGTCATCGAAGGCATACAGTCGGCACTGACCGACAGCCGCGAACTGTTCGACATGGGTCGCGAAGAAGAAGACGACGACACCATCCTCGCCGTACAGGCCGATCTGGCCGAAGCCGAAGCCAAGCTGGCCAACCTTGAATTCCGCCGCATGTTCAGCGATCCGATGGATCCGAACAACTGCTTCGTCGATATCAAGGCCGGTGCAGGCGGTACCGAAGCACAGGACTGGGCCGGCATGCTGCTCAGAATGTATGTGCGCTGGGCCGAACGCCGCGGCTTCAAGGTCGAAGTACTGGAAGAGTCCGAAGGTGAAGTCGCCGGCGTCACCAGCGCCACCATCAAGATCGAAGGCGAATACGCCTATGGTCTGCTGCGCACCGAAGTGGGCGTACACCGTCTGGTACGCGTGTCGCCGTTCGATTCCAACGCGCGCCGCCACACCTCGTTTTCCTCGGTCTTCGTCTACCCGGAGGTGGATGATTCGTTTGAAATCGACATCAACCCGTCCGACGTGCGTACCGACACCTACCGTGCCTCCGGCGCCGGTGGTCAGCACATCAACAAGACCGACTCGGCCGTGCGCCTGACCCACAACCCGACCGGTATCGTGGTGCAGTGCCAGAATGACCGCTCGCAGCACCGCAACCGCGATGAAGCGTGGCAGATGCTGCGTGCCAAGCTGTACGAACTGGAACTGAAAAAGCGCAACACCGCCAAGCAGGAACTGGAAGACAGCAAAACCGATGTGGGCTGGGGACACCAGATCCGCTCCTATGTCTTTGACCAGTCGCGCATCAAAGACCTGCGTACCGGCTATGAAGTCGGCAACATCAAGGGCGTGATGGACGGCGACCTCGATCCATTTATCGAAGCCAGCCTCAAGCAAGGGGTCTAAATTGGCTACAACAACCGAAATGCGGCCCCGCTGCTGCGTCAATCCGTAATGACTGGAGACACAATGTCTGAACACGAAACTGCATCACCCATCCAGGATGAAAACCAGATCATGGCCGAGCGCCGCAGCAAGCTAAAAGCGCTGCGTGAAGGCGGCGTGGCCTTCCCAAACGACTTCCGCCGCGAAGACATGGCCGGCGACCTGGCCAAGAAGTGCAGCGACAAGAGCAAGGAAGATCTGGAAGCCCAGAAGATCCAGGTAGTCGTAGCCGGACGGATGATGCTCAAGCGTGTCATGGGCAAGGCCAGCTTCGCGACGCTGCAAGACAGCAGCGGCCGTATCCAGCTTTACATCAACGACCAGGGCGTGGGCGCCGAAAAGCACGAGTCTTTCAAACACTGGGACTTGGGCGACATTCTGGGCGCCAAGGGCGAACTGTTCCGCACCAACAAGGGCGAACTGTCGATCAATGTCACCGAGCTGCGCCTCTTGTCCAAGAGCCTGCGTCCGCTGCCGGACAAGCACCACGGTCTGGCCGACCAGGAAACGACCTATCGCCAGCGCTATGTCGACCTGATCGTCAACGAAGCCTCGCGCGACACTTTCATCAAGCGCTCCAAGATCGTGCAAACGGTACGCGACGTGATGGTGGGCGAAGACTACCTCGAAGTCGAAACGCCGATGATGCACCCGATCCCGGGCGGCGCCGCAGCCAAGCCGTTTGCCACGCACCACAATGCGCTGGATATGCCGCTGTATCTGCGTATCGCACCCGAGCTGTATCTGAAGCGTCTGGTAGTCGGCGGTCTTGAGCGTGTATTCGAGATCAACCGCAACTTCCGCAACGAAGGCATGAGCACCCGTCACAACCCAGAATTTACCATGATGGAGTTCTACGAAGCCTATAGCGGCTACGAACGCATGATGGAAATGACGGAAAAAGTGATCCGTGCCTGCGCCATGGCGGCTTGTGGCACCACGCGCATCAGCTACGGTGGCAAGGATGTCGACCTGGAAAGCCCGTTCGCGCGCTTCACCATCGTCGGTGCCATCCAGCACTTCAACCCGCAGTACAGCGACGAACAGCTGGCCGATGCCGAATGGCTGAAGAGCGAGATCAAGAAGCTGGGCGGCAAGCTGCCACCGGCGCCGGGCCTTGGCAGCCTGCAGCTGACCCTGTTCGAAGAGTGCGCCGAAGGCCTGCTGTGGAACCCGACCTTCATCATCGACTACCCGGTCGAAGTGTCGCCACTGGCACGCGGCTCGGATGCAGACCAGTCGATCACCGAGCGTTTCGAACTGTTTGTGGTCGGCCGCGAACTGGCCAACGGCTACTCCGAGTTGAACGACCCGGAAGACCAGGCCGCCCGCTTTATGAGCCAGGTTGAACAGAAAGACGCCGGCGACGACGAAGCCATGCACTATGACGCCGACTACATCCGCGCCATGGAATACGGCCTGCCACCGACCGGCGGCTGCGGCATCGGCATCGACCGTCTGGTGATGCTGCTGACCGACGCACCGTCGATCCGCGATGTGATTTTGTTCCCGCACATGCGCCCTGAGTGAGTTTTGAACGCATTGCTTGCCTAGCTTGACCACACCCCCGTCAGCCAAGACTGTCGGGGGTTTTTTATGCCGAAAACTCGCCGCCTCCTGCCCCTGGCATATTACAAGGGCCGCCAGCGATTTGCATGCCGGCTCATACCGTAGCCATACCCGTGGCTCATTTCGCACAAACCCTGCCGCCAGCGCATAAAGACGCCTGCGCCGAGGATATTTCCTTGGCACGCAAACATGCCAGTCATCATGTCCATTGCAAGCCTCAGGTTGCCGAAGAGCCATGCCGTGCCTACAATCGCGCCAAGCTCAGCCATCAGGACCCCTACCATGTCGAACCCTGCTTTTGATCTCTTGATTTCTGCCCGCTGGATGATCACCGTCGAACAAGATGGTGAAATCCTGGAAGACCATGCTCTGGCCATCAATAACGGGACGATTGTCGCCCTGCTGACGCCTTCGGAGTCGGCTGCCGCCACCGCCAAGCAGCATGTGCGGCTGGATAACCATGTATTGATGCCCGGCCTGATCAATCTGCACGGCCACAGCGCCATGACCCTGCTGCGTGGTCTGGCGGACGACAAGGCGCTGATGGACTGGCTGTCCAATCACATCTGGCCCGCCGAAGGCCAACATGTGCGCGACGAATTTGTCTTTGATGGCGCGCTGATTGCCATGGCGGAAATGATCCGTGGCGGCACCACCACCATCAACGACATGTACTTCTATCACGGAGCCATGGCGCGCGCCGGCCTCGCTGCGGGCATGCGTACCTTTGTCGGTGCGTCCATCCTCGAGTTTCCGACCAATTACGCCAACAATGCCGACGAATACATCAGCCGCGCACTGGATGAGCGGCGTGAATTTCTGGGTGAAGAGCTGATTACCTTTACCCTGGCACCGCATGCGCCTTACACCGTTTCCGACAACACTTTCCGCAAGGTGGTGATGCTGGCAGAAGAACAGGACATGCTGATCCATTGCCACATCCATGAGTCGGCAGGCGAAATCAGCGACAGCATGCGCGACCACCACCAGCGGCCACTGGCACGACTGAAAGCACTGGGACTGCTCTCTCCGCGCCTGATTGCCGCACATATGGTGCATCTCTCGGATGACGAGATCGAGCTGGCCGCCCGCCATGGCATCTCGGTGGCGCATAACCCAAGCTCGAATATGAAGCTGGCCTCGGGCATTGCCCGCATTCCCCAGCTGCTGGCCGGCGGCGTCAATGTCGGCATCGGCACCGATGGCGCAGCCTCCAACAACAAGCTGGACATGCTGGCCGAAACGCGCATGGCCGCCCTGCTGGCCAAGGTCGGCGCGATGGACCCGACCGCCGTGCCGGCGGCCACCGCCATCCGCATGGCAACGCTCAATGGTGCACAGGCTCTGGGCATTGCCGACAAGGTTGGCAGCATCAAGGTCGGTAAACAGGCCGATTTGATTGCCATTGATCTGGCCACCGTAGAAACCGCTCCCATATTCGACCCGATTTCCCATGTGGTTTACGCCGCAGGGCGCGAGCAGGTCAGCCATGTCTGGGTCAAGGGGCAAGCCCTGATGGCACAGCGCCAGCTCAAGACACTGGACGAAGCACAACTGATAGCCAGCGGCAGAAGCTGGCGTGAACGCATTCTGGCAGGAGATCAAAACGCATGAGTAATGTCGACGCACAAGAACTGGAAAAATTCAGCCAACTAGCCCACAAGTGGTGGGACAAAGACAGCGAATTCAAGCCGCTGCACGAGATCAACCCGCTGCGCCTTGATTTCATCGATGGCTATGCCGCACTCGCCGGAAAGGCCGTACTCGATGTGGGATGCGGCGGCGGCATCCTGGCCGAAAGCATGGCAGAGCGCGGAGCCAGCGTGACCGGCATAGATCTGGCCAAGAAATCACTGAAAGTGGCGCAACTGCATAGTCTGGAATCGGGTGTGCCTGTCGAATACCGCTGCGTGGCGGTGGAAGATCTGGCGGCAGAAAAGCCGGGCTATTACGACGCGGTAACCTGCATGGAAATGCTGGAGCATGTACCGGACCCGCAAAGCATCGTGCGTAGCTGCGCGCGTCTGGTCAAACCGGGTGGCACCGTGTTTTTCTCCACCCTCAACCGCAATCCCAAGGCTTACCTGCTGGCGGTGGTGGGGGCCGAATATGTACTCAATCTGCTCACCCGCGGCACCCACGACTATGCCCGCTTCCTCAAGCCTTCCGAGCTGTCGCGCATGGCACGCAACGCAGGGCTGGAGCTACTGGATATCCGCGGCATGAGTTACAACCCGGTCACCGGCATCCACAAGCTGGGGTCCGACACCGACGTCAACTACCTGATGGCTTGCCGTCGCATAGACTGATACCTCAATGAAAAAAACCTCTCCAGCCCAAGGCCGGAGAGGTCAACACCCGTGTCGTTCCTGCAAGACTCCCCAAGAGGAGCGCCTGTTGCCATCCCGAAATGGCAGCCAGACTTGCTTGCATGATATGAATTTAGCGAAGAACTGTTAGCCCCTGTTTTTACCCTCGCGCGGCCCAGATCAAACAAGCGTTTGAATCCTACGTCCACAGCAAAATACCCGCAAGGCATTTCACGTCAACCAAGACATAAGTGATGGTTTTCCGCCACAATACAAAGCAGCAGCGAATGCTAAAATAGCCGCCAGCGGCAAACCGCCATAGCCAACCCGACAGATCACGCCGAGCCTGCATGCCCTTTAAAGCCAACGACTCTCTGACCGAGCAAATCGCCCAGCATCTGGGCAAACTCATTATCCAAGGCACGCTCGCACCGGCAGAGCGTATTCAGGAGTTGCGCATCGCCGCCGAACTGGACGTCAGTCGCGGCTCGGTACGCGAAGCCCTGCTGATTCTGCAAAGGCGTCATCTGGTCGAGATCTATCCGCGTCGCGGCGCCGTCGTCGCCAGCCTGACGCAGGAAGATGTCAGGGCATTTTTTGAGCTGTGGTTTTTATTGCTAAACCGGGCCGCCACCAATCTGGCCCTGTCCTGGAAAAATGATGATCTGGCGCACTTTTTTGCGCTGGAAGCGGAGCTGGCCGAGCATAAGCTGCATGCCGATTTCAACGCCTTTTTTGACACCAGCTTTATCTTTTTGCAGACGCTGTACGACTTTGCCGGCAACCGCTATCTCGAAGATGCCCTGAATAATCTGCAGCCGGTGACCCAGCGCTGCCTGTACGCCATTTTCCGTAGCGGCGACATGCAACTGGAGCGCGCGCAATATTTTATCAGTGACCTGCTTAAAGCCATCATCGCACGCGACCTTGCGCGTCTGGATGCGGTCACTCAGCATTTAAGCGATACCTACCGCGCATTGGTACAAGAGGCCACGGCGACACTGGCCAAGGCATAAAAAAACGGGGCTATACCCCGTCAGCCTTACTTGCGCAACCAGGTCTGATACGACCAGTGCAAACCGTCTTCCCGGCTATGCCCTTCTTCTGCCGTCTGCTGCCATTCATTTTCAGCCCAAGCCGGAAAATGGGCATCTCCCGCGACATCCAGATCAATCAGCGTCAGCTCCATTTTTGCCGCCAGCGGCAAAGCCTGTGCAAACAGCTCGCCGCCACCGATCACACAGGCCTCGGCTACCGAGGCAACAGAGGACAGCGCTTCGGGGAGCGAGTGCACGACCTCGGCGCCCTCGGCCTGCCAGCCAATCTGGCGCGTCACCACGATATTGCGCCGCCCGGGCAAAGGCCGGCCGATGGAGTCCCAAGTCTTGCGTCCCATAATAATGGGCTTACCCAGCGTCACCGCCTTGAAATGCTTCAGATCCTCAGGCAAATGCCAAGGCAGGCGGTTGTCCACGCCTATTACCCTGTCGTTTGCCATGGCGACCACCAAGGTCATCATCAGTGGCGTACTCATACCGCCACCTGCGCCTTGATATGCGGATGCGGATCGTAGCCTTCCAGCTCGAAGTCTTCAAAACGGAAGGCAAACAGGTCTTTGACCGCCGGATTGATCTTCATGCGCGGCAAAGCGCGCGGTGCGCGTGACAACTGCAGTTCGGCCTGCTCCAGATGATTGCTATAGAGGTGGGCATCGCCCAGCGTATGCACGAAGTCCCCCGGTTCAAGGTCGCACACCTGCGCCACCATCATGGTCAGCAAGGCATAGCTGGCGATATTGAACGGTACGCCCAGGAAGATATCGGCCGAGCGCTGATACAGCTGGCACGACAGGCGGCCACCCGCCACATAGAACTGGAACAGGCTGTGGCAAGGCGGCAAGGCCATCTCGTCGACCAGCGCCGGATTCCACGCCGACACCATCAGCCGGCGCGAGTCCGGATTGGTCTTGATCATCTGCACTACATTGGCAATCTGGTCGATATGACGGCCATCGGCCGCCGGCCATGAACGCCACTGGTAACCGTATACCGGCCCCAGATCGCCGTTCTCATCGGCCCACTCGTCCCAGATGCGCACGCCGTTTTCCTTGAGGTAACGGATATTGGTGTCGCCGGACAAAAACCACAGCAACTCGTGCACGATGGACTTCAGGTGCAGCTTCTTGGTCGTGACCAATGGAAAGCCGTCCTGCAAGTTGTAACGCATCTGATAGCCGAACACCGAACGGGTGCCGGTACCGGTGCGGTCGGATTTTTCATCGCCATGTTCAAGCACATGGCGCATCAGGTCTTGGTACTGCTTCATGGCGCACATCCGTTAAAATTCAGGCTATCTAGTTTACAGGCAAAAAAGCGCATCCAACAGCGTTGAAAAACCAGCCTATTTGCAAAAAATACGACAACAATTCAAGCATTTTGAATATGAGGGACTTAAAACTCCGTCAATGGTAAACTCGCCGCCACACCCTGAACCCTGAATAAAAAAACCGGCAGCGCGCATGGCAGAAGACTCCGATCTGGAACGCACAGAACCCGCCTCAGAGCGCCGGCTGCAACAGGCGCGCGAAGACGGCAATGTGCCACGCTCGCGTGAGCTGGCGACTTTTGCCGTCACCATGACCGGGGTTGCGCTCTTGATCGCGCAGGGGCCGGCCCTTTACCGCGCGGTGGGCGACATCGCAGTAGGCATGCTGCGCTTTGACAACCAGAAGCTGAAAACGCCGGAACTGGCGGTCGAGGCATTCAAAAGCGCCTGTATCGACATGTTTATGGCGCTACTGCCCTTTTTAGGCGGCCTGGCCATCGTCGCCTTATTCACACCGCTCTTGATCGGCGGCTGGAATCTGACGCTCAAGGCGATTGAGCCGAAATTCTCCAAGCTCAACCCGGCCTCAGGCATCAAACGCATGTTTTCGGTACAGGCGCTGGCCGAGGGCGGCAAGGCCATTATGAAAAGCGCACTGATCGGTGGCGTCGCGACCTGGGTGATCTGGAGCGAGCGCGGCGAGCTGATGGGACTGGTGAGCCAGCCGCTGGAGCAGGCGCTGGGCAGCATGATGGGGCTGCTCGAACACACTTTCCTGATCGTGGTCGGTGCCATGCTGTTGCTGGTGGCGGTGGATGTGCCACTGCAGCTATGGCAGTACCACAAAAAACTCAGGATGACCAAGGAAGAGCTCAAGCAGGAAAGCAAGGAGCAGCAAGGCTCGCCCGAAGTCAAAGGCCGTATCCGCCAGCTGCAGCGCGAGGCGGCACGCCGGCGCATGATGCAGGAAATACCCGGTGCCAATGTGATCGTCACCAACCCGACCCATTACGCTGTGGCACTCAAATACAGCGACGACATGCGCGCGCCTCAAGTCGTGGCCAAGGGCACGCTTAAGCTGGCTGAGCGCATTATTGCCGCCGGCAGCGAGCATAAGATTGCCACCATGCGCGCACCAAGCTTTGCCCGCGCCCTGTATTTTCATGCCGAACTGGGCGCGGATATTCCCCCCAAGCTGTTCTCGGCGGCGGCGCAGGTGCTGGCTTATATCTACCAGCTCAAGGTCTATGAAAGCCAGGGCGGTCTGGCACCGGTTTACCCGGAAAAGCTGGAAGTGCCGCCTGAACTGGACCCGAACAATAAACAAAAAACAGCAGCCAGACCGGCTGATGTGCACTGACTGACGGCATGAACCAGATTCTAGATTCACTGAAGATGCTCAAGCTGAGCAAACTGGCAGGGCCGGTACTGATCATCCTGATTCTGGCGATGATGGTACTGCCGCTACCGCCGGTAATACTGGATATCTTCTTTACCTTCAATATCGCGATTTCGGTCATTGTGCTGATGGTCGGCATCAACACGCGCCATCCGCTGGAGTTTTCCGCCTTTCCCGCCGTGCTGCTGATCACCACCTTGTTGCGGTTGTCGCTCAACGTCGCCTCCAGCCGGGTGATTCTGATGGAGGGCCATACCGGCCCGGCCGCCGCCGGTAAGGTGATCGAATCCTTTGCCCACTTTCTGATCGGCGAGAATGTCGCCATCGGCATTATCGTGTTCATTATCCTGACCATCATCAACTTTATGGTGATCACCAAGGGTGCAGGCCGGATTGCCGAAGTATCGGCCCGCTTTACACTGGACGCGATGCCGGGCAAACAGATGGCGATCGATGCCGACCTCAATGCCGGCCTGATCGGCGAGGACGATGCCAGAAATCGTCGTCAGACTATTACCGAAGAAGCCAACTTCTTCGGCGCCATGGATGGTGCGTCCAAATTTGTCCGTGGCGATGCCATGGCCGGCATCATGATCATCGTGATCAATATTGTCGGCGGCCTGATCATCGGCATGATGCAGCATGATATGCCGGCAGGCGAAGCCGCCAAGACCTATACCCTGCTCACCATTGGCGATGGCCTGGTCGCCCAGATTCCGGCCCTGATCATCTCTACCGCCGCCGGCATCGTGGTGGCACGCGTCGGCACCGACAAGGACTTGTCCGAGCAGTTTATCGGCCAGCTATTTTCCAACCCGCATGTGCTCTATATCACGGCAGGTGTGATCGGCCTGATCGGTCTGATCCCCAATATGCCGCATACGGCCTTCCTGCTGATTGCCGGCTCACTGGCGGCGCTGGCTTGGTGGCAAGAGAAGCGCCAGCAAAGGGAAAAACTGGCACAAGCACAATCCAGCCAGATCGCCACACCCACCGCTTTGTCGGCTTCGGGCGGAGAACAGGCCATGGCCGAGGTCAGCTGGAATGATGTGCAACCGGTGGACATGCTGGGGCTGGAGGTCGGTTACCGGCTGATTCCACTGGTCGACCGCGATCAGGATGGCGAGCTGTTGCGCCGCATTCGCGGCATACGCAAGAAAATGGCGCAAGAGATGGGCTTTCTGGTCGCCGCCGTCCATATCCGCGACAATCTGGAAATCCGCCCCAATGCCTACCGCATCCTGCTCAAAGGAGTCGAAGTCGGCGTAGGCGACGCCTATATCGGTCAGTTTCTGGCCATCAACCCCGGCCATGTCAGCGCAGAAGTGCCCGGTACGCCGACCACCGACCCGACTTTCGGCCTGCCCGCGCTATGGATAGATGCAGCCCGGCGCGAAGAGGCACAAAGCCTGGGCTACACCGTGGTCGATGCCAGCACCGTGGTCGCCACCCATCTGTCCAATCTGCTGCAGTCACATGCGGCCGAGCTATTGGGCCGCGAAGAAGTCCAGGCCCTGATAGACCATCAGGCCAAAGAATCGCCCAAGCTGATCGAAGACTTGGTGCCCAAAGTCATTGCGGTGGGCATTTTGCAAAAGGTTCTGCAGCAGCTACTCAGCGACGGCCTGAATATTCGCGACTTTCGCACCATTATCGAAACGCTGGCCGACCATGTGCCCGTTACCCAGGACATCGACGAGTTGACCGCTGCAGTGCGTACCGCCCTGTCGCGCGCCATTGTCCAGCAACTCTTCCCCGGCGAGAATGAACTACCGCTGATGTCGCTGGATCCGCAACTGGAAAACATCCTGTTGCAGGCGGTGCAGTCCAAGGCCGGTGGCGGACTGGAGCCGGGGCTGGCGGAAAATCTGCTGGCCAATGCCGCCCACCAGACCGAAGAAGTCGAAAACCAGGGGCTGAATCCGGTACTGCTGACGCCTCCGGGCTTACGTCCCCTGCTCGCACGTTTTCTGCGTCGGGCGCTGCCGCAGTTACGCGTCATTTCGCATAATGAAATACCGGATAGCAAAACCATCCGTATAATCGCAGTTATTGGGGCCGGCAAGGGTTGAGGACGACATAACAGATGGTGGTCAGAAAGTTTTACGGTAAAACTACGCGCGACGCCTTGCGTCAGGTCCGCGAGGCGCTAGGTGCAGATGCGCTGATCCTGTCCAACCGCCCAACCCAGGGCGGTGGCGTAGAGATCATGGCCGTAGCCGATGCCGATGTTGCCGCCCTGTCGGATACGCTGGCACCGGCTGCCACCCGCCACCCGCCGCGCAAGACACCGGCGCCATCTGCCATCCTGCCCGCTCAAGGCAATGCTGCCGCGCGTGCGCTGTCGCGCAGCTATGCCATGCCGATCGAACCGCTGGAAGAACCGCCGCCTACGGCGCAGCCAGAACGCAGACATGCCGCAACCACAGCCGCCGAGCCTGTACGCCCTGCCGTTTTCAGCGCCGCTGCACGACCGGCGCCGGCTCCGCCAGCACCCGTAGCCTCGCCCCCTGCCCCTACCGCAGAAGCCAAGCCATCTGCTGCAGTACAAGGTGCACGCGCGAGCCTGCCGCCAGAAGAAGATATTGCCGACGACATCCGCCATATCGGTGAAGAAATCCGCCTGCTGAAAAGCCTGCTGCAAAACCAGCTGGCCACCTTTGCCTGGTCGGAAATGGAAGGGCAAACCCCCAATCGCGCCGAACTGTTCCGCTATTTGCTGACGGCAGGCTTTAGCCCGGCGCTGATACGCCAGCTCACCCAGAAACTGCCCCCGCAGTACGATGCAGAAGTCGCACAAAAATGGGCGCGCTCGGCACTGATGCATAATTTGAAGTGCATGGATCCTGCCAGCGACATCATCGATCAGGGGGGGATTTTTGCACTGGTAGGCCCAACAGGCGTAGGCAAAACAACCACAGTCGCCAAACTCGCCGCCCGCGCCACCATGCGCTATGGCGCCGAGGGTGTGGCGCTGATCACCACTGACAGCTACCGGATCGGCGCACAGGATCAGCTGCGCATCTACGGCAAGATTCTGGGTGTGCCGGTATTCTCGGTACAAAACGAAGGCGATTTACAGCTGACACTGGCCGATCTGACCCAGCGCCGGGTGGTGCTGATTGATACAGTCGGCATGAGTCAGCGTGATCAGCGCGTCCTGCAGCAAATCCGCATGTTTGCCACGGCCGGCCGGCCGGTACGCCGCCTGCTGCTATTGGCTGCCAATGCCGATGGCCGTACGCTGGAAGACGTGGTCAAACATTTTCGCAGTGATGACCTGACCGGGTGCGTGCTGTCCAAGGTCGATGAAGCCGTGATGCTGGGTGCCAGCCTGGACGTCATTATCCGCAACCGCCTGCGCCTGTTTTACATCACCAATGGCCAGCGCGTACCGGAAGACCTGCATTGTGCCAATGCGGACTTTCTGATTGACCGGGCCTTGCGCGCAGGACAGCTGGCGACCCCGTTTCATGGGCAGGCCGATGAAATCCCGATGATCAATGCCGCACAGTCAGGCTGGTTGTAACATGAGTGACCAGGCCGCCAGCCTAAGGCAACTCAGCCAGCAAAGCGCGCACCTGCCGCCCTTATTCGCCCTCACCGGTGCCAGCCATAGCGGCATCTCGACCCTGTGCGCGGGGCTGGCTGCGGCCAGCGCGCTACAGGGAAAGCGCCCCCTGTTGCTGGATCACCAGAATGGCCAGGAGCTGGCACGCCTGGCTGGCGTTCCGCCCTCCGCGTCGCTGGCCAGCCTGAACATCAGCCGCGGCGGCCTGACCGACCTGATGGTGAATTCGCGTCATGGCGTAACGCTGGTTAATCTGTATGCCCAGCCGGAAGAACGCCACCGCCTGTCGGCCCGCGTGTGGCAACGTCTGGCCAGCGAATTTTCCGCGCTGGAAAAAGACTGCGGTCTGACGCTGGTCGATGCGCCGGACCCGACCCAGGATGCAGCACCACTGGTGATTGCCGACAACCTGATTCTGGTCATCAGCCCGCAAGCCGAATCCATCACTCGCGGCTATGCCAGCATGAAACGGCTGGCCGGCGAATTCGGCCGCCGCCGTTTCAATGTGCTGGTCAACCGAGCAAGCGGGCAGGAAGAAGCGCAAAACGTGTTCGCCCGCTTGTCATCCGTAGCCGGCGACTATCTCGGTGTTTCCTTGCGCTGGGTCGGTTTTGTGCCGGAAGATCAGGCCATACGCAAGAGTCAGGCATTGCGCCGGCCAGTGGTGGAAGCCTTTCCGGATAGCGAAGCAGCCCAGGCATTCAGCCAGCTGGCCGCCATGCTGCCTTTGTGGCATGCACCGGACACCGGCCATGCCCGCTCCAGTTATCTGGAACAATTGTTGAGCACCAGCAAGACCCTTACCGAAATCACGGATCGTTAATCATGGCTCTGGCCACGCATCAAGCCCACGCCTACGCACAAGCTGCCGCCACCGATCGCCCGGATGTCATGCAGTACACGCCTTTGGTCAGGAAGATTGCCAGCCTGATGATGGCCCGCCTGCCGGCATCGGTCGAGCTGGATGATCTGGTACAAGTCGGCATGATCGGGCTACTGGAAGCCGCACGCCAGTTCGATCCGCTGCAAGGCGTACAGTTCGAAACCTTTGCCGGCACGCGCATCAAGGGCGCCATGCTCGATGAGCTGCGGCGCATAGACTGGATGCCGCGCCAGCTCAGGCGCAATGCCCGCATGATTGAAGACGCGATCAAACGCGCAACCCAAACGCTGGGTTATACGCCTAGTGAAAGCGAAATTGCCGACGAACTGGCGGTATCGCTGGAGGATTACCAGGCCATGCTGGGCGACTGCATGGGCGTGCGTCTGGTGTACTTTGAAGACTTTCATAGCCATGACGGCGAAGAGCTGAATGATGCACTGGCCAATATCGCGGACGACAATACGCCGGACCCGCTCCTGACGCTGGCCGACAGCGGTTTTCGTCAGGCGCTGATAGATGCCATCGCGACCTTGCCCGAACGTGACCAGCTGGTGATGAGCCTGTATTACGAGCAGGACCTCAATCTCAAGGAAATCGGCGCGGTACTGGGGGTCTCCGAGTCCCGCGTCAGCCAACTGCATACCCAGGCCGTCACCCGCATCCGCAGCAAGCTACGCGAATGGCTGTAAACAACAAGGATAGACGTGGATAAACTCAGCATCATTGCCATCATGGGCGGGCTGACCGCCATTCTGGCAGGACAAGCACTGGAAGGCGGCCACTTAGGCTCGCTACTGCAACTTACCGCCTTTATGATCGTAATCGGCGGTACGGCCAGCGCCGTCATGCTGCAAAGCACACCACGCCAGTTCGTCAACGGCCTGAAAATGCTCAAGTGGGTGTTTTATCCGCCGCAGTTCAATCATGAAAAAATGATACGCGACATCATCCAGTGGAGCCAAAGTGCGCGCAAAGGCGGCTTGTTGTCGCTGGAGGGCTATGTCTCCCTGCAGCACGATCCTTACACCAAAAAAGCCCTGCAGATGCTGGTTGACGGTGCGGCCCCCGAAACGCTGCGTTCGGTGATGGAAGTCGAGATCACCATGTTTGAACATGCACGCAAACAAGCCGCCAAAATCTGGGAGTCCGCCGGCGGCTACGCGCCAACCATCGGCATTATCGGCGCGGTTCTTGGCCTTATCCATGTCATGGAAAACCTGTCCGACCCGACCAAACTGGGCTCGGGCATTGCCGTTGCCTTTGTCGCCACCGTTTACGGCGTCGGTTCGGCCAACCTGTTTTTCTTGCCGGTCGCCGTCAAACTCAAAAACCTGATCGCGACCGAAATTGCCACCAAGGAGCTGATACTGGAAGGCGTTATCGCCATTGCCAACGGCGAGAACCCGCGCATTATCGAAAGCCGCCTGCGCGGCTTCCTTGCCATGTATGCCTAAGCTGCCGGCAACTCATGCAGCGTGATCCCGGGTGCCGGCTTTTTTAGCCAGTGCTGCAATAGTTTGTATACCGCCAGATCAAACACCGGCGTGCCTTGCAAGCAGGTCACATCATCACCCGAGCCCAAGTAGCACCACCGCTCGAACACATGGGACACCGACTCGCCGGTCACCTCGTCGTTTTCGGTCAATGCAATCGCACCTGCGTACGGCCAGCTTTGGGTTTTCAGGCGCAGCAAAGCATTTTGCAAGCGCGCATTATGCGCAGCGGCGCTTTCCTTACCGCAACAGGCCCCCAGACAGCGCCGGTTTTTAAAGCTTTGGCATGATGCACCTTTGCGGCTCGTGACCGTTTCGACCTCCAGAATGGCCGGACATAGCTGATGCGCACGCGCAAGCTCGCTCAATGCCTTCTTGGCTTCGCGTGGACTACGAAACAGGCCATACAAATCGGCCGTACGCGAAAAGTCCAGCGTGCGCGCAAGGCTGACGCTCACCCGCAAAAAGCCATCCTCCCCCGCTTCGCTCAATTGCAAGGCACACAATTCGTTCGTCTGGCGCGCACGCGGGTTGTAACGCGGCCGCAAGGCGGACACCTGCTGCAATTCAAGCAATGCTGCGCCAAACTCACCCAGTGTTTCCTGCCACGCTACATGGGCAATGCGCTCATGGATGCGCGGCAGCTTGGCGTCCAGCGTCCCCGCACCATAGTGGGCAAACACCCTTTGCCTGAGGTTAAGGCAACGCCCGGCATAGAGCGCCTCGCCATTGGCGCCATAGAGGGTATACACCCCCGGCGTATCCGGCAGGGTATCGGCCAGCTCCTGCGTCATGCCCTCCGGCACACTAGGCAGCGCCAATAAGGCCGCTGCCGCAGAGCACACAGCCTCGGCACCCAGTTCGTTCCGTGCCAGACATAAAAACCGGTATACGGCCTCGGCATCCGCCAGCGCACGGTGCCGTGCCGGCAGCACGAGTTGGTGCCGCTCGATAATGCTGTCCAGACTGTGTTTGAAGTATTGCGGGTACAAGCGGCGCGATAACTTGACCGAGCACAGGGTGTTGGCGTTGAACGCCAAGCCGGCGCGGCGAAATGCATTTTTGAGAAAACCGTAATCGAAGCGCGCGTTATGGGCAATCAGCAAACGCCCTTCCAGCTTTTGCCACAAGGCAGGTGCCAGTTCGGCAAATGCCGGTGCATCAGCCACCATCGCATTGCTGATCCCGGTCATGTCTTCGATGAAGGGCGGAATGGGTTGGCTGGGGTTGACCAGCATTTCGATGCGTTCGACGTTTTCGCCGTCCACCAGAATCAGGCCGATTTCAGTAATCCGGTCGCGGGTAATGTGGCCTCCCGTCGTTTCCAGATCGACAATTACGTAAGCTTGTTCAAACAACATGGGCAGATCCGCTTAAAAACCGAAATATTTTTCAGCCTGACCGGCCAAAAACAGAGATTCACAAACCACTGACAAATAAGGCATTTTTAACGCGATACTGTCAGAAAATGGCAACAATAAGGACGTATTCTAAACGACGACGAACAATTTAATCAGAAAAAGTGTTGACGAAAAAAGAAGGCTTCCGTATAGTTCGCATCTCTCGCAGCAGACAACGCAGCGAGACACAGCAAGAAACAGTGCACCCGTAGCTCAGTTGGATAGAGTATTTGGCTACGAACCAAAGGGTCGGGCGTTCGAATCGCTCCGGGTGCACCAGCAGTCCCTATAGTTTAGCGGTTAGAACACTGCCCTTTCACGGCGGCGGCCGGGGTTCGATTCCCCGTGGGGACGCCAGAATAAAAATAAGGCCACTATCACCCGATAGTGGCCTTATTGCATTTACACACCATTCCCGCACTTCATTTCTGTATAAAATATCCGCCATTTGCTTGCCCGCCCTCCGGCCGGGCCTGTTCCGCACAAGAGGCTGCACACCATGAGCAATCCGACACCACTCTGGGCCGAGTTTATCAAGGCTGTCAAACACGAAGTCATTCCGGCACTAGGCTGCACCGAACCCATCTCGCTGGCACTGGCCGCCGCCATCGCGCGTGAACAGTTGGGCACCCTGCCCGAACGCATCGACGCCAAAGTATCCTCCAACCTGATGAAAAACGGCATGGCAGTGACCGTCCCGGGCACCGGCATGGTCGGCCTGGCCATTGCCGCAGCAGTCGGCGCCATTGGCGGCGATCCGCAAGGCGGCTTGCAGGTACTGAAGAAGCTGACACCCGAACAGGTCGCAGCAGGCAAAGCCATGCTGGATGCCAAGCAAGTCAGCGTCAGCATCACCGATGTTCCCAACATCCTCTATAGCGAAGCGACACTCTACGCCGGGGGCGAATCGGTGCGCGTCTGCATTGCCAACGCCCACACCAATGTAATCCTGATCGAGAAAAACGGCGAAACCCTGTGGCAGGCCGCCAGTCAGGGCACGACAGCAGGCGGGCACTATTCGCTAGGCCATGCCCGCATGCATGATGTCTACGAATTCGCCACCCAGATAACACTGAGCGAGATCGAATTCATTCTGGAGGCCGCACGCCTGAACAATGCATTATCAGATGAGGGCATGAGCGGCCGGTACGGCCTGCATATAGGCGCAACCTTGCAGCGTCAGGTCAAACAAGGCCTGCTCTCCCAAGGCCTGCTTACCGAAATCATGATGCGCACCACGGCGGCATCGGACGCCCGCATGGGCGGCGCCCCGCTGCCGGCCATGAGCAATTCCGGTTCAGGCAATCAGGGCATCGCCGCCACCTTGCCGGTCGTCGTGGTCGCACGCCACCTGAATGCCGACAATGAAAAACTGGCACGCGCGCTTATGCTGTCCCACCTGACGGCCGTCTACATCCACAGCAAGCTGCCTGCCCTGTCCGCCCTGTGCGCAGTCACCACCGCCTCCATGGGGGCCGCTGCCGGCATGGCCTGGCTACTTGATGGCAAGGAAGAGTCGGTCAATATGGCGATTTGCAGCATGGTAGGCGACCTGGCAGGCATGATCTGCGATGGCGCATCCAATAGCTGCGCCATGAAAGTCTCAACCTCGGCCGCATCGGCCTACAAGTCGGTACTGATGGCGCTGGACGACAGCCGTGTCACCGGCCACGAAGGCATTGTGGCGCATGATGTCGATGAGTCGATCAGCAATCTGTGTGCGCTCGCCAGTCGCAGCATGCTGGAAACCGACCGCCAGATTATCGAAATCATGGTGCAAAAAGCGCGTTAAAAAACAGGCGACCGATAACGGTCGCCCTGAACAGTCAATCAGATGCGGTAGCTGGCGGCCGTCATCAGTCTGGATGAAAGCTTCATCCCCTGGCGCACCGGCAGGGGCAAACGAGCAGCGCCCAGCGCATGCGCCATATCCGCGTGTCTGAGCTCGTCATCGCGCATCTGCGTCACAATGGCCCGGCTTTTGCCATCCTCTTCGGGCAAGCTTTGCAAATGGCTATCCAGATGCGCGCCAACCTGATGCTCCGTCTCCTCCAGAAACCCCAGATTCCAGCGATCCCCAAGCAAACCGGCCGCTACCCCTATCGCCAGCGAACCGCCATACCACAAAGGATTAAGCACACTGGTGCGCCCGCCGAGCTCACGGATACGCTGCTCGGTCCAGGCCAGATGCTCGACCTCCTCATGCGCGGCCTCTTTCAAGGCCTCACGGGCAGCAGGATCACGCGCCGTCAGCGCCTGCCCCTGATACAGCGCCTGTGCACACACCTCACCACAATGATTCACCCGCATCAAACCCAGCGCATGCTGTTTTTGCTCATCACTCAGCGTCACCTCATCCAGGTTTTTACCGGGATGAGGGCGCGAACTCAGCGCCGGCGCAAACAAGGTACGCAAGCCCTTGTCAAACTCGACAATAAATTTATCAATCATGTGATGCCTTTTTGCCATATCCAATGAACATCATTATACCTTCACAGCACACGCTACGGATGCCTGCGATATAATCGTCCGACAGCAGCACCCCTGCATCACGCCCAGCCATAAGGGCATATACAAACAAGGACCCGAGTCGATGAACCTGAACGCAATTTCCGCCGGCAAGGATATGCCGAACGACATCAACGTCGTAATCGAAATCTCCGCCAATGGCGCCCCTATCAAGTACGAACTGGACAAAGACTCCGGCGCGATCTTCGTTGACCGCTTTATGGGCACCGCCATGTTCTACCCGGCCAACTACGGCTTTGTGCCGCAGACCCTGTCGCTGGATGGTGATCCGGTAGACGTTCTGGTCGTGACCCCATTCCCGCTGCCGCCAGGCGTGGTCGTTCGCTGCCGTACGCTGGGCATGATCAAGATGGAAGACGAATCCGGCATTGATGCAAAACTGGTGGCCGTACCCGTTGAAAAACTGTGCCCGATGTACAGCAATATCCAGAAACTGGAAGACCTGCCTGAACTGCTGCGCAACCAGATGGTGCACTTCTTCGAGCACTACAAAGACCTGGAAAAGGGCAAGTGGGTCAAGGTACAAGGCTGGGGCACCATGGAAGAAGCCAAAGCCGAGCTGGTGGATGGTATCGCGCGTCACCTACAGGAAGGCTGATAGCCGGTTCGCTCCGCGAAAAAAGCCGGCCTTGCCGGCTTTTTTCGCATGAGACAAGCAACAAGCGGAGAACCCCGATAGGCAGACCGCACTATCCGTGAAAGAATCCGGCGTCGTTTGGTAACAGGGCAAAAATTTGGACATCGTGGCGCACGGCGCAACTCCCGAGCACATCCTCCGGCGCTTGCAGCAAAAAGGCTATACCGTCAGCCGGCAATATGCCGCTGCAACGGGTGCCGCACGTCTAAGCCACCCTGATTTCACCCTTGACCTGTCCGGTCCGACGCCAGAACAGGCTAGGCTGCAAGCCCAGGCAGGTCGTTATATTGATCTTGCCGGACACTGGCATCCTGCCGGAGAGTATATGGGTTATGTCCTGTATGCCGGCGGCAGTGATACTGCCGTTGCCCTGGCCCGCCCCCTTCTGGATGCACTGGCACCGCTCAACAGCGCCTGGCTGATGACCGGCCCCGCTGGCAGCGCAACCTTTATGCGCCAATATATGGATGCCTTGGGCTATAGCCTGCACTACGGACGGGCTGCACACGATACGCAGTTCACACCCGCCGATTTACTGCAGCACCTGCAAGAGCAGACACACCTGCTCGAGCGGATCAGACAACTGGCACAGCGCTATCTGGCAAGCCACCCTTCCACGACACCTGCGACATCAAACCTCCCGCCAGACACCAGACAACCCCACTTTGCCCAAGCCCTGGCACAGTGGTTATTACTATTGAGCGACACGTCCATACCCGGACCAAATTGAGCCGCCGGTAAAAACGACAAAACGGCCCTTGCGGGCCGTTTCCATATAGCAGAACAACAATACAATCAGGCAGCAGCGCCCGGCTTTTTGCGCGAAACAGCAGCACCGGTCGCCTTGGCAGTGTTCGCCGCAGCTTCTGCGCTAGCCTCGGCAAAATCGCTACCCATTTTTTTCGCGGTCTTCGACACATTATCAAAAGCAGCGCTCGACGTGGTGATCAGCGTCTTGAGTGCATTGACAGCAACATCGGAGCCGGCAGGCGCGTTCTTGCTCAGTTTGTCCAGCGAAGTCAGTACCGCCTGGTTAGACTCGGAGACATGGTCTTCAAAGAAGGCAGCCAGTTCATTCTGGGTCTGCACAGCAGCATCATACAGATTGCGCGCCACATTCAAGCTTTGATCGATAGCAGGCTGCGCCTGGCTGGACTGATACTCGGCAAATGCCTTTGGATCCTTGATCTCGGTCAGCGCCTTGACAGCTTGGGCATTATCGTTCAGCAGCTTGCGCGACAATTCCAGCTGCAGGCTGGCCATGCGCTCGGTGCCGGACAAAACGATGGAAGACAGGCGAACTGCCTTATCGAGATTGGCCTGACCGAAGGCTGCAAAATCTTGTGCATTGGTAAACATGCGAGACTCCTCTTTCACAAAAATTTCAGATCACAACAGCACCAAACCCATCAGCGCCAAACCGATGTTGCGCTGCAACAATGTGGATATTAGACAGGCACTTGCACCCGGTCAAGGGAATGTTGCGCTGCGCCATTCCATCCCCTTACTTTCGATGCATTTGTACAACACCTATCAATTTCACAACAGCAAATCAACAAAACAACATATTGCCAGTCCATACGCGTTGAAAGACTGCTATCAAAGATTTACACTCTGGCAATTGATTAAATCTATGCAGACTCAAGACACCACAATGAGCCAGACGGCCACTCCTCTCGAAATAAAGTCCGCCAGCCTGGATTTGCTGGCACTTCAACTGCGCAGCTCCGATCCTGTGCAGATAGAAGCCGAACTGGACCATCGTTTTGGCCAGCGCTTCACCGATCAACATGAGGCTTTTGTACTTGATCTTGAGCTGCTGACAGAACCTGCCGGGCTTGATCTGGCCGCCGTACTGGCCAGCTGCATCAAGCGCGGCATCCGCATTGTCGCCCTGCGCCATCCTGATCCGGCGCTGGAAGCGCTAGCCCGACGCCATCATCTGGCTTATACAGCATCAGGCACACCAGGCCGCCCCCAAGTCCAAGCAAATATCGTGCCTGCGCAAATTGCGCTGCGCCACACCATGATCATCGACAAGCCGGTGCGCGCCGGTCAGCAAATCTACGCCAAGGATGGCGATCTGATTGTGCTGGCCATGGTCAGCGCGGGTGCCGAAGTGATTGCCGATGGCCATATCCATGTCTACGCCCCCTTGCGCGGCCGGGCATTGGCCGGCGCTCACGGCAATACGCAGGCACGTATTTTTGTCCATGCCATGGAGGCTGAGCTGGTCTCCATCGCCGGCGTGTACCGCACCATAGAACAGACACTTCCTGCTTCGATCCAGGGCAAGCCGACACAGATTTATCTGGAAAACGAACGCCTCGTCATCACCGCCATTGGCGAATGACTGGCCGACCATCTTCATCAAGGGATATAGACGTGGCAAAGATTATTGTTGTGACCTCAGGTAAGGGTGGCGTAGGCAAAACCACCACCAGCGCCAGCTTCGCCTCCGGCCTTGCCTTGCGCGGCCATAAAACTGCTGTCATCGACTTCGATGTCGGTCTGCGCAATCTGGATCTGATCATGGGCTGCGAACGGCGCGTGGTCTACGACCTGATCAATGTGGTGAATAACGAGGCCAGCCTCAATCAGGCACTGATCAAGGACAAGAACTGCGACAATCTCTACGTATTGCCGGCGTCACAGACACGCGATAAGGATGCGCTATCGGAAGAAGGCGTAGAGCGCGTACTGAAAGATCTGGCCGACATGGGTTTTGAGTACATCGTATGCGACTCTCCTGCCGGTATCGAACGCGGCGCACTGATGGCGCTCTATTTTGCCGATGAAGCCATTATCGTAACCAATCCTGAAGTCTCGTCGGTACGCGACTCGGACCGTATCCTCGGCATTTTGTCATCCAAATCCAAGCGCGCAGTCGAAGGGCGCGAGCCGGTCAAAGAGCACTTGCTGATTACCCGCTACTCGCCCTCCCGAGTGGAAAAAGGCGAAATGCTGTCGGTGGATGATGTAAAAGAAATTCTACGTGTACCGCTGATTGGGGCGATTCCCGAGTCACAAAGCGTACTGCAGGCATCCAACTCGGGCACTCCCGCCATTCACATGAAGGGCAGCGATGCTGCCGAAGCCTACACCGATGTAGTGTCGCGCTTTTTGGGTGAGAGTTGCCCGATGCGCTTTATCGAGCCCCCCAAGGTCGGCCTGCTCAAACGCCTGTTCGGAGGTTAATGGATGTCGCTGATTGATATGATTTTTGGCAAGCGCCAGAAAACAGCTACCATCGCACGCGAGCGCCTGCAGATCATTCTTGCGCACGAACGCGGCGGTCGTGGTGCACCGGATTATCTGCCGGCCTTGCAGCGTGAATTGATGGAGGTCATTTCGAAGTACGTTGCCGTCAACCAGGATGACATCAAGGTTCAACTGGAACGTCAGGACAACTTTGAAGTACTGGAAGTCAACATCGTGCTGCCGGAAAAAAACCGCTAACACTGACAAGGCTTGCTGCCCATGCCTAAACGCATGGGCACGCCCCCTTTCGCCCGCCCTGCGAGGCACGCCTCAGGCGTAATTGACTCTTTTGTATGACGCTAACTGAACTTCGTTATATCGTGGCGGTTGCACGCGAGCGCCATTTCGGGCGCGCCGCCCAAACCTGCTTTGTCAGCCAGCCCACCCTCTCCATTGCCATCAAGAAACTGGAAGACGAACTGTCGGTCACGCTCTTCGAGCGCGGCGGACAGGAAGTCGCGGTCACCGAAATAGGCGAGCGGGTGGTGGAACAGGCAAGGCGCGTGCTGGAAGAAGCCGAAACGCTGAAACATCTAGCCGGTGAACACCAGAACGAACTGGCGGGTCCGCTGAAGCTGGGCGTCATCTTTACCATCAGCCCGTACTTGCTGCCCAAACTAATCCCGGCGCTGCGTATTCTGGCGCCCGACATGCCGCTCATTCTGGAAGAAAACTATACCGCGCGACTGGCCGAAATGCTCAAGCGCGGTGAAGTTGACGCCATTATCGTTGCCGATCCGTTTGACGAGCCCGGCACCCAGGCATGGCCACTCTATGACGAGGCCTTTGTCGTTGCCACACCCAAGGGTCACCCGTGGGAAAAGCGCAAGCATATCAATGCCGACGAACTGTCACACGAAAGCGTATTGCTTTTGTCTGCCGGCAACTGCTTCCGTGATCAGGTTTTGCAAAGCTGTAGCGAACTGGCCATGCGTCAGAGTCAGGCGGGCGGGCTGGCCAGTGCGGTACAGGGTAGCTCGCTCAATACCATACGCCATATGGTCGCCAGCGGCATGGGGATCACCGTAT
>NZ_RJTZ01000070.1:0-18055 GCF_024343515.1 Aquitalea sp. S1-19
ACCTTTTTGGCAGCCAGTGCCGGGAAGGTGCTGTTCTGATACGGCGCCAGCTGGCCGATCAGTACCGCACCCTCTTTCAACTCGGTAATGGCTTCTTCGGCCAGCGGACGCACGGTCAGCACGATGTCGGCACTGGCCAGCGCTTCGGCGCGCGTAGGCGCAATGCTGGCCCCCGCCTCGACAAAGCCTGCGTCCAGCACTGCGGAGGCAAAGCCGGCGCCGCTTTGCACGACAACGCTGTGGCCCATGGCGACAAACTTCTTCACCGTTTCCGGCGTGGCCGCGACACGGGTGTCGCCCGTCTCTGCCGGGATGGCAATCTGCATGGTTTTCCCCTTGATTCAATCAATTTTTGCTGGCAAACGGGTAGCCGGCATTATGAATGCGCAAGCTCGCGCAACTTGTTTTTCAGCACCTTGCCGGACGCATTCAGCGGCAGAGCCGCCACGAATTCGACTTCGCGCGGCACTTTATAATTGGCCATGCGCGTGCGGCACCAGGCAACGATCTCGTCCCCTGCCGGCTCAAAACCGGCGCGCGGCACGATATAGGCCTTGCCGACTTCGCCCATTCTGTCATCCGCCACACCGATCACCGCCACCTGTGCAATCTGCGGGTGCAGTGCCAGCGTGCGCTCGATCTCGGCCGGGTAAACATTGAAGCCGCCGACAATAAACATGTCTTTCAGGCGGTCGGTGATGGCCAGATAACCGCCCTCATCCAGTACGCCAACGTCGCCGGTATGCAGCCAACCGTCGGCATCAATGGCATCCGCCGTCGCGCCACTATCGCCGAAATAGCCCTGCATCACGTTAAAGCCGCGTATCCACACCTCCCCCGCCTCGCCAGCAGGCAAGGCCTCGCCATTTTCAGCGGCGATACGGATCTCGACCCCGGGCAAGGGCCGCCCGCAGGTTCGGGCTATGATTTCGGCACTATCATCCGCCAGCGTCAGGGTTGCGATCCCCGATGACTCGGTCAGGCCGTAACCGGTCAGTACGATCTTGAAGCCCAGTTCGCTGCGCATGCGCGCGATCAGCGCCGGAGGCACCGAGGCGGCACCGGTGACGGTTGCACGCAAGCTGGAAATATCGGTTTCCTGCAGGCGCGGATCTTCCAGCAGCGAGAGAAACAGCGTCGGTGCGCCAGGCAATACCGAGATGCGGTCACGGGAGATGCGCTTCAGCACGTCCCCTGCATCAAACACGGCCAGCGGATAAAGCGTGGCGCCGGCCATCAGACCAGCCAGCCAGCCCGCCTTGTAACCGAATGCATGAAAAAACGGGTTCACGATCAGGTAGCGGTCACCGGGCGACAAGGCAATCGCCGCCGCCCACACCGCCATGCCGCTCAGGTTCTGGCCATGCGCGGTGATCACCCCCTTGGGGTAGCCGGTGGTGCCCGAGGTGAAAAGAATATCTGATGCGTCGTCCGGCAGTACCCCCAGCGCGACCTGATCGGCCTGCGCCATCGCGGTTTCATCCGCCCACTGCAAAAATTCGTCCCACGGCAGGGTATCGGCCATACGGGGCGACTCGCCCAGTACCACCACTTCCTGCAGCGAATCGGGACGGATGCCGGCAAGTTGTTGCGGATAGGCGGCACCGAGAAACTCACCGATGCAGAACAGCAGCCGGGCCTGGCTCTTGCCCAGGATATAGGCCGCCTCCTGCCCTTTCATGCGGGTATTGACCGGTACCAGAACCGCCCCGGCCGTATGGATGCCCAGCGCCGCCGCGATCCACTGCCAGCCATTGGGTGCCCAGATTGCGACCCGGTCACCCGGTTTCACGCCGAAACGGATCAATGCGCCGGCCACGCGCCGGCGCAGGCGGTCAAGCTCGGGGTAACTGATGCATTGCCCATCGTCCTCGATCGCAATGCGGCCAGGCCAACGTGCCGCACTGGCGGCCATCATGCGGGGGATGGTGGGGAGAGTTGGCAACATGAGATGCTCCTGTGAATGGCATACCAAGCATCATCACCAAACACGCCCGCAGCTTCATCGTCTGCTAGGACTAACGCGCAATCCCATAAAAAAACGGCACGTGCCGTCACGCGGGCCGCTGCCGCCATAGGAAGTGGAACAGCGCACTTAGGGTGAACCCTGTACCGGCGCTGCGCAAGAAACCAAAAAGCGCTTTACAGCACGATGCTTTGCTTGTGTTCGGGCACATCTACCCGCCAACCGTAACGATGCTCGATATTGCGGCGCAGGGTATCGGCGGCTTCGGGCTCGCCATGCATCACGAAGGTGCGCATAGGCGGCGCCTTAAATGCCGATAGCCAGGCGAGAATCTCGTCACCGTCGGCATGCGCGGACAAATGCTCTAGCGCCACCACTTCCGCCCGGATAGGCACATCCTCACCGAACATGCGCACGCTCTCCGCGCCGGCCACAATCAGTGCGCCACGGGTACCGCCGGCCTGAAAGCCGGCAAACAGCAGGGTATTTTTCTTGTCCGGCCCAAAGGCGGCAATGTGGTGCAGCACGCGCCCGCCGGTGGCCATGCCGCTGCCGGCGATCATCACGGCCGGACGGGTACTGCGGTTGAGCGCCTTGGATTCCTCCACGGTACGTACGAAGTGTACGCCGCGGCACATGGACTCTACGTCGGCTTCGGACAGGCGCAATTCATCATGAAATTCATGAAACAGCGTAGTCACCGCGCCGGCCATTGGGCTGTTGAGATAGATGGGCACATCCGGAATCCGCTTTGCCTGCTTTAATCTGAACAGCAAAAGCAGCAAGGTTTGCGCCCGCTCCACGGCAAACGACGGGATCACCACCACCCCGCCGCGACGCACGGTGCGACAAACCACATCGGCCAGCAAGGCCTCGGTATCTTGTTTCGGGTGATGGCGATTGCCATAGGTCGACTCGACAAACAGGATGTCGCACTGGCTGACCGTATCCGGCTTGAAGGTAATCGGGTCGTTCGGCCGGCCCAGGTCGCCGGAAAACAGCAGTGTCTTGCCATCCACTTTCAGCTCGGCCATCGCGGCACCCAGAATATGGCCGGCCTGCCTGAGCGTCAGTACAAAGCCCGGCGCGATTTCGCGCGCCTCGCCCAGCGCCAAAGGCCGGAAGTGTTTATCCACCCGCTGGGCATCGGCTTCGGTATACAGCGCCAGCGCCGGATGATGTTTGGAGTAGCCGCGACGGTTGGCAAACTCGGCCTCCTCCTCCTGCAAGCGCCCGCTGTCAGCCAGCAAAATGGCCGCCAGCTTCACACTGGCAGGGGTGGTGTGGATGGCTCCATGAAAACCGTCGCGCACCAGCGCCGGCAAATAGCCGCTGTGATCGAGGTGGGCATGGGTCAGCACCACCGCATCTATCGTCGATGGCTTCACCTCGAACGGCTGCCAGTTACGCAGGCGTAGCTGCTTGAAGCCCTGAAACAGCCCGCAGTCGACCAGCACCCGATGGCCATCGTGCTCGATCAGCGTTTTACTGCCGGTCACCGTACCGGCCGCGCCCAGAAACGTGATTTTCATGCCTGCCTCCATCCGTTTGCCGCCTCGCGGCGATGCTTTGATACGGTGGGTACCGGGATACGCTTCTCTTGCTGCAAAAGACAGAAGCGACACGCCATCACCCAGACTTTCTTGTTTGTAGCCGAAGAGCACACCGACTGCGTCCGCAGCATTTCCATCTCACGGCCAGGGAGAGGTGACTTACTTACGCTATGCTAAGTAAAATGCACAACCTATACGCATCAAACATGCTCTCGGAGACCGTATGAACTGGAGTCAAGAGCTTATCAATAGCAGTCTGTGGCTGCTTAAAGCGTATTCCATCACGCTTGTTATTGCCCTGCTCGCCGGCTGGGCGCTGGTACGCTTCAGCGGCTGGGGCAAGCAATTCTGGCGCTTGAGCGGGGATTTTTTTTCCATCCGCCACAATCCGCGCCCTACCTTGCTATTGCTAGCCATCCTGTTTTTCACCCTGTTCGGGGTCAGGATGAGCGTGCTGTTTTCGCAGTGGTACAACCAGATGTACGCCTCCTTGCAAAAGCTGGATGAACGGCTGTTCTGGGTGGCGATGTGGAGCTTTGCCGTACTGGCCTCGGTGCATATCGTGCGCGCGCTGACCTCGTTCTACCTCAACCAGTCATTCACCCTGCACTGGCGGCAATGGCTGAACGAGCGTCTGCTCTCGGGCTGGCTGGACAAACAGGCCTATTTTCGCAGCCAGTATCTGGAAACGCCGGCCGACAACCCCGACCAGCGTCTGCAGCAGGATGTCACCAGCTTTGCCGCCATGTCTTTATCGCTATCCATGGGGGTGATCGATGCACTTGTGTCCACCATCGAGTTCACCATCATCCTGTGGGGCTTGTCCGGCGTACTCAATCTGTTCGGCACCGAGATCCCGCGCGGTATGGTGTTCGTGGTCTACATCTATGTAATTATCGCCACCGTGTTCGCCTTCAAGATAGGCCGGCCGCTGATCCGGCTTAACTTCCTCAACGAAAAACTGAATGCCGATTACCGTTACTCGCTGGTGCGCCTGCGCGAATATGGCGAAAGCGTAGCGTTTTACCGGGGCGAAGGCGTAGAGGGCGACAAGCTCAGGTCGCGCTTCTCCGGCATTATCGGCAACGCTTGGGCCATCGTTTACCGTTCGCTCAAGTTCCAGGGGTTCAACTTCATCATCAGCCAGACTGCCGCCGTCTTTCCGTTCATTATTCAGGCGCAGCGTTTCTTCTCCAAACAGATCACACTGGGCGATATGGTGCAAACGGCGCAAGCCTTCGGCCAGTTGCAGGATAATTTGTCCTTTTTCCGCAGTGCTTACGACGATTTTGCTGGCTACCGTGCCGTCCTTGACCGTCTGACCGGTTTTGTCGACGCCATCGAGCAGGCCGACAGTCTGCCCAGCCCGCAGATCAGTACCCGCGGCGATGTGCTGACGCTCAGTGCGCTAAACATTCAGACCCCGCAAGGACGCATCTTGCTTGGCGACGCCAATTTAACCATCAAGCCGGGCGAGCCCTTGCTGATACGCGGACGCTCGGGCAGCGGCAAGACCACCTTGCTGCGCGCCATTGCCGGGCTGTGGCCGTATTGCGAGGGGCACATTATCCGTCCCGAGGGGCGTTCCATTTTCCTGTCGCAAAAGCCCTATTTGCCGCAAGGCACGCTACGCGATGCACTGTATTACCCAAGCGCGGCCGAAGCGGGCGATGAGGCAGCCAAGATACTGGCACTGGTCCAGTTGGGACACTTAAGCAGCCGGCTGGATGAAAACGAAGAGTGGGCACACATCCTGTCGCTGGGCGAACAACAAAGGCTGGCTTTTGGCCGTCTATTGCTGGCCCAGCCACAGTCGGCTTTTCTGGATGAAGCCACCAGCGCAATGGACGAGGGGCTGGAACACACGATGTATGCGCTGGTGCGCGAGCGCCTGCCGCGAACCGTGCTGATCAGCGTCGGCCACCGCAGCACCTTGAATAGCCACCACGCCCACCAGCTGGAGCTATTGGGTGAAGGGCGCTGGCAGCTGGCTTGATCTTGGTCTGAGCTGAGCGCGCTACGCTCAGCTCAGGCGGCTTGCGAGACGGGAGGCGTTGCGCAGGGCAAAGGTGTAGACCGATAGCTGGGGATTGGCCCCGATACTGGTTGGAAACAACGAGCCGTCAATCACGCTCAAGTTGTCCAGCTGCCAGTGTTCACCCCAATGGTTGACCACCCCGCTTTGTGCATCGGCTCCCATTGCCGCCCCACCCATGACATGGGCGCTGACCACGCGGGCGCGCAAGATTTCCAGCGGCAAGGTGTCGATCTGGGCGCGCGCCTCGGCCCAGCTGCTGGCCGGTTTGGCGTTTTCATGCACGGTCAGTACCGATTTGGCGCCGGCGGCGAACTGCAGCTCGGCCATCGAGCGCCAGGCCTGGCGAAAAGCCTGCCACACCGGATCAGTAATGGAGTAGTCCAGTGCCGGGCTGCCATCTTTTTTCAGTTTGACCGTTCCGCCCTGGCTGTCCGGATGAAAACCATCACGCGTCAGCGCCAGCATCACATTCAAATGGGGCATATTCTGCATCAGACGGGCGTGATCGGGACCGAAACCGGTCAGCGTGGTAGCCAGCAGCACCGGATGTACCGGCGGGACTTCCAGCTTGTAACCCAGCTGGCCATCGATGGGCCAGCTATGCAGAAAATGGTTGGAATAGACGGTTTGCGGCGCCCCGCTCCACGGCTCTATCTGCTCGGGCATAATGGCACCGGACAGCACCACCGGATGCAAAAACGTGCGCCTGCCCAATACCTCATGCGGGTCGGGCGCGCCGCTTCTGAGTAATAGCGCCGGCGTGCCGATGGCGCCGCCACAGAGCACCACATGGCGCGCCTTGATCCTGACCTTCACTCCCGAAGGCGTCAGCGTATCGGCCTTGAGCGCCAAGCCTTCCACTGCGTCAACATGCTTGTTATCGGCGCTTAACAGCAAGCGCTCCACCCGCACCCGTGCAAGCAAGCCCGCGCCCTTATCCAGGGCGGACGGTATGGTCGTCACCAGCATGGACTGCTTGGCATTGGTCGGACAGCCCATGCCGCAATAACCCAGATTCCAGCAGTCGCGCACATTGCGCCGTATGCGCCCATGCGAGTAGCCCAGTGCGCTACAGCCTTTTTCCAGCACGCTATTGTTCGGGTTGGGCGGTGCCAGCCATTCGCCGATATGCACCCGGGCCTCGGCTTTAGCGATCCAGGGCAGCATTTCGGCTTCGCCAAGCTCGCTTAAGTTATGCTTTTCGCGCCACCAGGCCAGCGTCTCGACTGGCGGGCGAAAAGAGCTGGTCCAGTTGACCGTGGTCGAGCCGCCGACGGTCCGGCCTTGCAAGATGGTAATGCCCTTGTCCAGCGTCTGGCGGTTGGCCGACTCCTGATAAAGCTGGGGGTAGGCTTCGGACTCCAGCAAGCGAAAATCGGTCGAACTTTTCAGCGCGCCCTCTTCTATCAGCAGCACTTTCAGCCCGGCCTGCGCCAGGACTTCGGCACTGATGCCGCCACCGGCACCCGAGCCGACAATGGCGACATCGCAATCCAGCTGCAGATCCTGCGTAAGCGCCGCACCATCGTAAACCTGCCAGCCGCGCGCCAGTCCCTCCCTGATCGGGTCTTTCAACGGACTTGTCATTGCAGAATCCTCCCCTGTGCCGGCACGCCATAAGAGAGCGCGGCAAAGCTTGCCGGGTTGGCATACCAGGCGGCATTGACCAGCCCGTGCAGCGCCTGATAGCCGCTACGCAATAAATTAAAACGCGACTGGCGCCAGCTATCCAGAAAGGCATGCAGCTCGGCCACGCTTGCGCTCGCCCATGGCGCCTTAACCCCGGCCAGATAACGCCGCCCCCAGCGATTGCCCAGCAAATCCAGCAACTGGCGCACCTCGGCTTGCAGCATCAGCGGCAAGCCTGTTATCGCAGCATCCACACCAAACAGCAGCGCCTTTGACTGGTTTGCGTCCAGCGACAAGCCCAGCATGACCGGCGCGATGGCGGCAAGAAGATTGGTGTCTGATGCATTCAGGAAACGAGTATCGAGGCCCTGCGTATCTGATGCGCCAGAGGCATCGGACTCGGGTCGCGCCCAAAAGCCCGCCGCCAGCAATAGCGCCGAGCCGGCAAGGCCGGTCTTGAGTAGCTGGCGGCGGCTGATCATGGCCGCCTCAGCATCAGTTTGAGCAGCCAGTGCATACGCTTGCCGTAAGGCGCATGGGTCAGCGACAACACATTCAGCTTTGGCATGGCCAGTACCGGTTTGAGCTTGGAAAAAGTCAGAAAGCCTTCATGCGCATGGTAGTGGCCCATACCGGAGGCGCCCACCCCGCCAAAGGGCAGATCGTCCTGTGCGACATGCAGCACCGTAGTATTGACGCACATGCCGCCGGCAATGGTTTCCCGCTCGACGCGGGCAATACGCATCGGGTCTTCATCAAACAGATACAGCGCCAGCGGCCGCGCGCGCGCGTTGACATAGTCCAGCGCCTCGTCGAATTTGCCATACGCGACAATGGGCAATAGCGGCCCGAAAATCTCCTCCTGCATCAAGGCGCAATCCGGCGGCGCATCGCTAATGAGCGTGAGCGGCAATTTGTGCGAACCGCTTAAATCCTCTGCCCCCGGATTGATGGCCTCAACCGTGGCACCCGCACTACGCGCTTCTTCCAGCCAGAGGCTGAGGCGCTGGTGATGGCGTGCGTTGACCACCGAGGTGTAGTCCGGATTGTCGCGTAGCGTCGGGTACATGCGGCTGGCGGCCAGACGGATTTCCCGCACCAGCGCATCGCGCTCACCCGCCTTGACCAGCACATAGTCGGGCGCGACACAGGTCTGCCCGGCATTCAGCATCTTCCCCACCACAATGGCCTCGGCCGCACGGCGCACATCAAAGCCCGGCGCGACAATGGCCGGCGATTTGCCGCCCAGCTCCAGCGTGACGGGGGTCAGATTGGCGGCGGCGGCGCGCATCACATGCTTGCCGATGGCGGTGGAGCCGGTAAACAACAGGTGATCGAAGGGCAAGGCGGAAAAGGCAGCGGCGACTTCAGGTCCGCCATTGACGACTTCAACCCAGTCCGCCCCCAGCGCCTCGAGGCACAAGCGCGCCATCAGTTCGCCGGTATGCGGCGTGAACTCGGACATTTTGAGCATGATGCGGTTGCCGGCAGCCAAAGCGGCGATCATGGGGCCGACGGCCAGATAGAGCGGGTAGTTCCACGGCACGATAATGCCGACGACGCCCAAAGGCTGCGCGCGCACATGAGCCCGCGCCGGCTTGAACCACAGCGACACCCCGCGCTTTTGCGGCGCCATCCAGCGCTTGAGCATTTTTTTGGCGTGGCGTATGCCCTCTAGCGACGGAAACAACTCGGCCAGACGGGTTTCTACTGCGCTACGCTGACCGAAATCGGCATTGATCGCGGCAATCCAGTCATCTTCATGGGCATGCAGCATGCGGGCAAGCTTATCCAGCAGGACGATACGCTGCTCATATTCGGGGAAAGCATCCGCCTGCCAGGCGCGCTTCAGCCTTGCGTGCGCCGGCTCTAGCGCGGCGACGATGGCAAAGCCCGGGTTGGTCGAATTATCCATTGTGTTATCCTCGTTGGGCCATATATTCAAACACCTGTTTGGCCTTGCGTTTTCACTCTAAAACAAAACCCGAGCCATCGCCACGCAAATATCATGCTTATTGACTTCTTTTATGCCTTGCGCAATGCAGGTTTGCCGGTCTCGCTCAAGGAATGGCTGACCCTGCTGGAAGCGCTCAAGCATCAACTGGCCTTTGCCAGCATCGATGACTTTTACCTGCTCGCCCGCACCATCTTGATCAAGGACGAAAAATATTTCGACCGCTTCGATCAGGTATTTGCCCAGCAAGTACGCGGCATCGCGGGTGCGCTGGATGACCCGCAAACCGCCATTCCCGAAGACTGGCTGAAAAAGCAGGTGGAAAAATTCCTCAGCGACGAAGAAAAGCGCCAGTTACAGGCGCTAGGCTGGGACAAGCTGATGGAAACGCTAAAGGAAAGGCTGGCAGAACAGAAAGAACGCCATCAAGGCGGCAATAAATGGATAGGCACCGGCGGCACCAGCCCGTTTGGCGCTTACGGCTACAATCCTGAGGGGATACGCATAGGTCAGGCCGAGTCACGCCACCGCCGTGCAGTCAAGGTCTGGGATAAGCGCGAATTCCGCAATCTGGACGACAGTGGCGAACTGGGCACGCGCAACCTCAAGGTGGCACTGCGCGCCTTGCGCGAATTTGCCCGCAGCGGCGCGGCCGAGGTACTTGACTTAGATGCCACCATTGCCGCCACGGCCAAGAACGCAGGCTATCTGGACCTGAAACTGGTGCCGGAGCTACACAATGCGGTCAAGGTGATCGTTCTTTTTGATATTGGCGGCTCGATGGATGACCATATCCGCCAGTGCGAAGAGCTGTTTTCGGCCGCACGCAGCGAATTCAAGCATCTGGAGATTTTTTACTTCCACAACTGCGTGTATGAGGCTGTCTGGCGCGACAACAACCGTCGCCACAAGGACACGCTATCCACCTTCGATCTGATCCACACTTATGGCGCGGATTACAAGCTGATCCTGGTCGGCGACGCCAGCATGAGCCCCTACGAGATTGTCTACCCCGGCGGCAGTGTCGAACATATGAACGAGGAAGCGGGAGAGGTGTGGCTAAAACGCCTCACCAGCCATTTTCGCCACGCCGTCTGGCTCAATCCCGCGCCGGCTGAACGCTGGGCCTATACCCAGTCCATCGGCCTGTTGCAAGAACGCATGGACGGGCGCATGTTTGAGCTGACGGTAGACGGACTGACCCAGGCAATGCAGGCCATGAAAAAAAGCGCCCACTAAGCCTTCCCAGCCATGGAGCACCAGCCGATGAAGCACATTGCCATAGACTATGTCAAAACGCCGCTAGGCGAGCTGGTGCTGGGCGCGTGGGGTGAGCAGTTATGCCTGTGCGACTGGCGCTATCGCAAAATGCGCGCCCGAATCGATGCGCGCATCACCCATCAACTGGACGCAGTCATGCACGAGACGCCAACGCCGGTCATCGAGCTTGCCAAGCGGCAACTGGCCGACTACTTCGCCGGCACCCGCCGCCATTTCGAACTGCCGCTCTTGATGGCAGGCAGCGATTTTCAGCGCCGGGTCTGGCATGCACTGCTGGAAGTCCCTTACGGTGCCAAGGCAAGCTATCTCGCCCTGGCCACCCGCATGGGCAGGCCTGAAGCCGTCCGCGCTGTCGCCTCGGCCAATGGCGCCAACGCTCTGGCGATTATCGTGCCGTGTCATCGCATCATAGGCAGCGACGGTGAGCTGACAGGTTATGCCGGAGGGCTCGAAGCCAAACGCAAACTGCTGGCATTGGAGTCAAGCCACCCCGCTTCCCAAGCAGCGCTATTTGATTGACCGGTTAAACGCCGCTCAGGCCAGCTCGCCGGTTTCGGCCATTTTGCGGATCTGGCGCACCAGATCAAGATCGGTTTGCTGATAGGCCGAACGCAGATAAGAGGCCACATCCACACCATCTACCGGCTCGTCCGGCACTGGGGTGTCGTAGATAAAGCGCACAAACAAGTCTCCCGGAACAGGCTCTTCGATGCGCATGCTCATGGTGCCGCCGGCATTGTCTGCCAGCGGGTGTGTGCGATAAACAACACTATCCAGCACCGCGATTTCCACCCGAACCTGCACCCGATACTGGCCATAAGCCCAGGCGCGTTCGCTATAGCCTGCACCACTCTCCAGTACCACATCCTCATCCATGGACTCGACAAACGTCAGCGGTGCCTCGGCCCGGCGCAACAGCCCTTGCCACAAGGTGTCACGCGACAGTTGTAGCGCCATCGGATTATTCGGGTCATTCACCGCGACCAAGTGTTCGAAATACATATTGCTTTTCCAATTTCTGCTAGGCCGCGAGTTTACACGCCTGAGCCGGCAAACGAAATCCGCTACCCGCCACTTAACACCTCAAGCAAAAAAATCATGCCGGGCAGTCTATAAAGACTGATAATGCATTATTCGCTAAATACGCATACTACATGCGGATAACACCATGCGAAGTCAGTAGGCCACTGCCAACAAGAAGGAGATTTTTTTGGACAAACAGACTTTTTTGTCTCTGCCTGAAGTCGCCCTGTTCAAGGACAGACTGGCCGCCTGGCTGTCTGGCGACCGCTTTATGGAGCATCCTTTCCATTTGCGCGACAAGGCCTTGCCGATCGACTTTCCACGCAATTTCTCGGCATCCACGCTGGAGACCTGCTTCGATCACTACCACTGGGGCGGCCTGGACTACGAAGACAACCGCAAGCAACGCGAGTTGCTGCACCAGCACTTGCAGCAGGCTCTGATCAGCGCCAATACCGATGCCCTGCTTGCCGCACTGGACGCCGCTTTACGCTGGAGTACCGGCGGCAAAGGCATCAAGCTGTATAGCCAGAATCAGGAATGGGCCGAAGCGCACAAGGACACGCTCGTTGAGCATATGCGCGAAGCGTTGCTTACGCTGGAGTCGGACAACCCGGATACGGAAGCCTTTAACGAGCGCCTCAGAATGAATGTCGGCTTTACCAAGGTCTACGCCCTGGCCAGCGACAAACTCATCATGTACGACGGCCGTATCGGCGCTGCGCTGGGCCTGCTCGCCCGTCAGCACTGCATGCGCAAGCGCATGGATCTGCCTGCTGCGCTGTGCTTTCCCTGGGCGCCGGGTGCTTCTTCGCTTAACCGCAACCCCAGCGACGAGCGTTACCATTTCCGCCAGCTGGCCAACCGCGGCGGTTTCCACGCAGAATGGATGGTGCGCGCCAGCTGGCTGGTCGCTGCCGCCATAGAGCAGGCGCAAGCGCCTTGGTGCAAGGAGTCGGATGCCTTGCGCCGCGTAGAAGCGGCGCTCTTTATGCTGGGCTATGAGATCCCGACCGAAGAGAACCACAGCAAGCAGTTCCATTATCTATAGCGCCTAAGGCATACTCGGGGCATTCCCGCCCCGGATAACAATAATGCCCGACAGCCTGGTGATGGACTGGACAACCTTACTCTCTACCCGCCGTTTCAAACTGAAAAACGGCCAGATTGAAGCGGCGCGCGCCATCGGCGGCGGCGACCCCGCCAGCGGCTTGCGCAGCGATTTTCATATCGATCACGACCGGCTGGTTTTCTCCAGCGCCTTTCGCCGGCTGGGTCGCAAGACCCAGGTCCACCCGCTGGCGGTGAACGATCACACCCATAACCGTCTCACCCACAGCATGGAAGTCGCCAGTGTCGGGCGCAGCCTGGGCAACCAGGTTGGCGCCATGCTGGCCGCAGCCGGGCATTTACCGGGCAGCATCACCCCTTTCGATATCGGAGCGGTGGTGCAAGTCGCCTGCCTCGCCCACGATCTGGGCAACCCGCCTTTTGGCCATACCGGTGAAGACGCACTGCGCGACTGGTTTCGCAACCCGGACAACACCCATTGGCTTGCGCCCTTGAGTCGTGCAGAACAAAGCGACATCCGCAGCTACGAAGGCAATGCCCACGGCTTGCGCATGGTCAGCTCGCTCGAGCTTTATGTGGGAGAAGGCGGCATGCGCCTGACTTCGGCAGCGCTGGGCGCGCTGGTAAAATATCCATGGACTTCCGACATCTACCCCGAACGCGGCAAGTTCAATATCTACCGTAGCGAGCTTGACTACTTCGAAGCCATTGCCAGCGAGCTGGGACTGATCCGGCGCGGAAGCAGCGAATGGGTGCGTCACCCGCTGTCCTATTTAATGGAAGCGGCCGACGATATCTGTTACGCCATTCTCGATCTGGAGGATGCAGTCGAAATCGGCATGCTGGATATGGAGGAATTCGAGCGTGCACTGGGTGGACTGGTGGGCATAGAGAAAAGCTGGCCGATTAGCGACCCGCGCCAGCGCTGCTCGGCGCTCAGGGGCTCGGCGGTCGGCAAATGCGTCAATGAAGTGGCAGGACGCTTCATTGCCTTCGAGCACCAACTGCGCCGCGGCGAATTTCCGGCCAAAGACCTGATTTCGGTCTGCTCGCCGGCCGTGCGCGACACGGTGCAAGGCGCCAAGGAGCTGGCCAGCCGGCGCATTTACCGCCACCGCACCAAACTGATGACCGAAATTGCCGCCTATCCGTGCATGGGTGCCTTGCTGGATGTATTGATCCCCCCGGCTTTTGCACTCAGTACCGGCAAGACCCTGAGCACACGCGAGCATCTGCATCTGGCGCTCATGGACAGAAAGATCGAGGCCAGCGACACGCCTTATCAGGCTTATATGAAAGTCCTCGATTTTATCGGTGCCATGACCGACAACACCGCAGCCACGCTGGCGCGCGAAGTCTCAGGCATAGGCATCCATTGATACGCAAGCCCCCCTTATGACCGAACGCATTCTTGCCATTATTTTGCCGGTGCTGGTCATCGTTCTGACCGGCTGGCTCTATGGCCGCTACGCCAAACCCGACATGCGTGCCGTCAACCAGCTGAATATGGACGTATGCGTCCCCTTGCTGGTTTTTAGCGCACTTTCGGCACGCGGTTTTGATCTGTCAAGCCAGTGGAAGCTGGTGCCGGCTGCCGCCCTGGTGGTGCTTTTTTCCGGCCTGCTGGCCTGGCCGTTTGCCCGCCTGAGCGGCGTCGCGCGGCGTACCTTGCTGCCGGCGGTCATGTTCAACAACTGCGGCAATATGGGCCTGCCTCTGGCGCTGCTGGCCTTTGGCGAGGCCGGCTTCAACGCCTTTGTCGTGCTGTTTATCGTGTCCAATTTGCTGCACTTCACGCTGGGCGCTTTTATTTTCAGCAAGCAGACCCGCTTTAGCAGCCTGGCACGCAACCCCATCGTCGTTGCCACCGCACTTGGCCTGGCGGTCAACCTGACCAGCTTGCCGATTCCGCCGCCCTTGCTGACCGGGCTGAAAATGCTGGGTGACGCGACCATTCCGCTGATGCTGTTTGCCCTAGGGGTGCGCATGCTGGGCATAAAGCGCATCAGCCTCAAGGCTGGCCTCTCTTGCGCCGTTCTGTGCCCGCTCACCGGCCTTGCCGCTGCCTATCTCGCCATCAACCTGCTGGCGCTGGATGCAGAGCAGGCCATGCTGCTGATACTGTTCGGCGCCCTGCCGCCGGCCGTGCTTAACTTTCTGATGGCCGAACACTACCGCCAGCAGCCCGAACATATGGCGGCCATGGTACTGATGGGCAATCTCGCCAGCGTGGCTTTTGTTCCATTAGGCCTTGCACTGGCCCTATCCTGAGCAGCAGACGACACATCCGCCAAGGAAACCACATGGACAAGATCATCAAGACCCCGCAAGCATGGCGTGGACAGCTAGACGCGGAAAGCTACCGCGTCACACGCGAAGCCGGTACCGAGCGCCCGTTCAGCGGCGCGCTATATCAGGAAAACCGCCGTGGCCGCTATTACTGCATCTGCTGCGATGCCCTGCTTTTCGAGTCGGCTACCAAGTTTGATGCGCACTGCGGCTGGCCCAGTTTCTGGCAAGAAGCGCTAAGTGGCAGCATCGCCCGCATCGAGGACCACAGCCACGGCATGGTGCGTACCGAAGTACGCTGCCAGCGTTGCGACGCGCATCTGGGGCATGTGGTCCCCGATGGCCCGCCCCCGACGGGCGAGCGTTACTGCATCAACTCGGTCGCCATGCGCTTCGTGCCGGAGGCGTAAGCGCACGGCCGCTCGGGCAGAATTACTTTTTCTTGGGGCGGAAAGCCTGCACCACCGCCGGATCGGTATCCATCCACGGCCCGCCCATCAGCTCGATGCAATAAGGCACAGAGGCAAAGATGCCGTGCACCACGGTCTGGCCGTCCTTATCTTTCACGCCTTCCAGCGTTTCACATATGGATTTGGGGCGCCCGGGCAGGTTCAGAATCAGGCTGTTGCCGCGAATCACGCCAAGCTGACGCGACAAGATGGCCGTCGGCACATAGTAAAGACTGATCTGGCGCATCTGCTCGCCAAAACCCGGCATCACCCGCTGCGCCACCGCCAGCGTGGCCTCAGGCGTCACGTCGCGTGGCGACGGGCCGGTGCCACCGGTGGTCAACACCAGCGCACAGTCGCATACATCGACCAGCTCCACCAGTGTGGCCTCGATCAGCGGCTGCTCGTCAGGGATCAGGCGTTCGACAAACTCGACCGGATTCAATAGTGCCGCACCCAGCCAGTCACGCAACGCCGGCAGCCCCTCGTCCTGATAGACGCCGCTGCTGGCACGGTCGCTAATGGAAACCAGACCGATGCGTATCGTGTTCAATGCATTCATACCCAGCCCTTTTTCAATGGGTAAGCCAAAAGCGTATCCCCCATGGCCACGGCAGTGGATGGCGGAATTTCCACCAGCACATCGGCAGCGGCACATGCCGACAACATGGCCGAGCCCTGGCCTTTGACCAGATCGGCGATATAGCCATCGCCTTCCTGACGCAAACGGGCGCGCTGGAACTCGCGCCGCGGTTCGATACGGCTCTTGCTAAAGCCGGCACGCACCTTGATGGAGACAGGCATGGGCTGATCATCCCCCGACAGACGGCGCAAGGCCGGCGCCACCAGTTGATGGAAAGTGACAAAAGTCGCCACCGGATTGCCCGGCAACATAAATACATGGGCGGCACCGGCGCGACCCCAGGCAAAAGGCTTGCCCGGCTTGATCGCCAGCTTCCACGCCGTAATGCTGCCTATCGCTTCCAGTGCCGCACGCACATGATCCTCTTCACCCACCGATACCCCGCCCGAACTCAGGATCACGTCGCATTGTTCGCTAGCATGTGCCAGTGCCGCGCGCGTAATGACCTCATCGTCCGGCAAGATGCCACCATCGATGATCTCGACATCGAAACGCGCCAGCCATGCCAGCAACTGGTAACGGTTGGCATCAAAGATCTTGCCCGCGGTGAGCGCCTCCCCCGGTTCAATCAGCTCGTTGCCGCTGGAAAAAACGGCGACTTTCAGGCGCGGCAATACCGGCAGGACGGCATGCCCCTGACTGGCCAGCAAGGCGATGGCAGCCGGGTCCAGCAAGGTGCCCGCAGTCAAAAGCGTGGCGCCGGCTGCATACTCTTCGCCTTGCAAGCGCATATGCTGGCCGGCCCTGGCTGGCTGGTTTAACAGCAGCGTATCCGCATCGCGCGTCGTGTCTTCCTGCGCCACCACGGCAGTAGTGCCCACCGGCAAGGGCGCGCCGGTAAAGATGCGGGCGGCTTCGCCGTCTTTGAGCGCCGCTTGCGCACCATCACCGGCCGCGATACGGCTGACGACATGAAAACGGGTCGCCTTGCCTGTTGCATCACAAATGGCGTAGCCGTCCATCGCACTATTGTCGAACTGCGGCGCATCAAAGCAAGCCACGACATCGCGCGCCAGACGCCGGCCGGCAGCCTGTGCCAAAGCGAGCGACTCACAGCCCTTGGCTGTCGGCAAGCCATCCAGCAAGGTAGCCAAGGCGACGTGGTAATCAAGCATGTTCTGATCCTGTTTGGGGTGAAAATGAAAAACGCGCCTCAAGTGCCGCCAGTGCCTGAGCATCGTTGGCATTGGCAAAAGCGGCGGCATCGGCAAAGAATACCGGGGTCGCGCCGACCCGGGTCAGCCAGTGGCGTATGGCCCGCTGCCCCTCATCAAGACAGGGGGCCAGCGCTGCCAATGCCGCCCGGCGCACCAGCGCCACGGCAGGTTGCGGGCCGTCACAGCTTATGGCATAAGCTGCACCGGCAGCAGGCGCATCTTGAAGTGCAGCAAGCAAACACCGGCACGCATCCGGCGGCAGCGCTGGCACATCGCACGGCGCAACCAGCACATAATCCACCGCATCAGGAAGTACCGCCGCCACGCTGGTCATACCCGCCAGCGGGCCTTGGCCGGCAAAGCGTGGCAGATCGCAGACCACCTGCCCCCATTGTGCGTAGGCATCCAGCGAGCGGTTGGCGCTGATATACAGCACATCCACTTGCAAGCGCAGGCAGCGGGCCACATGCATGGCCAGCGGTTTTCCAGCCAGCAAGACCTGCCCCTTGTCCACGCCCCCCATGCGCTGGCCCTGGCCACCGGCCAGCAAAAGACCGGCGATCAAGCCTGCGCCTCCCAGCGCCCGGCGGCGGCATCGTCGGAAGCCTTGGCTTCGACCCAGTGGCTGCTGCCATCAATGAATTCTTCGCGCTTCCAGAACGGGGCGCGGGTTTTCAGGTAGTCCATCAAGAATTCGGCCGCCGCAAAAGCCGCAGCCCGGTGGCCACTGGCCACCAGCACCAGCACAATACCCTCACCCACCGTCAGCCGGCCCACGCGGTGAATGATACGGCAGGCCGTCAATGGCCAGCGCAGTGCCGCCTCATGGGCGATGCGGGCGATTTCGTCTTCGGTTACGCCCGGATAGTGCTCAAGATGCAGCGCAGCCAGCGGCAACTCGCCATCCTGACCGCGCACCCTGCCCTGAAAGCCGACCAGCGCACCGGCATCCCCCGCTTCGGCCAATAGCCGCTCTTCCTCATAGGCGCTGACAAACGCCGC
>NZ_RJTZ01000071.1:0-17826 GCF_024343515.1 Aquitalea sp. S1-19
AAATGGCGTCGAGCCCGCATCCATCACGATAGACAGCTCGTGCTCGTTGGGGGTGAGATAGCTCACCTCATCCAGCAAGGCCGGCGGCAAATGTACGGCCGGCGCAGGGTTCAGAATCAGCGGCACGCCATGCTTTTTCGCCAGTGCGGCCGTGGCCGCCACCACGGCCAGCGGCACTTCCAGCTGCGTCAGTACCACATCGGCTGCGGCGATTTCGGCCTCGGCCGCCGCGACATGCTCGGGCGTCAGTGCATGGTTGGCCCCGGCGATCACAATAATATTGTTTTCAGCACCACTGACCGTGATACAGGCGACGCCGCTGGCGACACCTTCAATGGTGTGGACATGGCGCGTATCAACGCCTTCCTTGTTCAGCCCGGCGACAAGGTCGCGGCCAAACAGATCGGAGCCAACACAGCCCACCATCACCACTTCGGCTCCCAGGCGGCTGGCCGCCACGGCCTGATTCGCACCTTTCCCGCCGGGAAAGGTCGCAAAACGCTCACCGCTCAAAGTCTCACCCGGAGCGGGGAAACGCGGGGCCAGCGCCACAAGATCCATATTGATACTGCCAACTACAACCAGCTTGGGCATAGCCTCTCCCTGTTCATCTGATAGGTTCGGGTTGAGGGTAAAAGCTAAAGGGGCGAATATTAAGATATTATTAATTTCATGCCAATCAAAAAGCAGCATTTAAACGCGACGATTGGCATATAACGCAAGTATTTGCACACTATTTAAGAAACAGACGCCCAAATGTACGACTGACTGCGCCAACTCAGCCTAAGCCGCCTTCTTCGGCCAAAGAAGTTGCATGGGCCGCAGTCACCACAAAATGGTCGAGCAAAGCAATATCGACCAGTTCGAGAGCCGACTTGAGCGTTTGCGTCAGCGCCCTGTCTGCCATCGAAGCCTCGGCACGGCCGGATGGATGGTTATGCGCCACGATCAGGGCCGCCGCATTATGAAACAGGGCACGGCGCACAATCTCGCGCGGGTAGACACGCGTCTCGGTCAGCGTGCCGCGAAACACTTCCTCCATCGCAATCACCTGATGCTGTGCATTGAGAAACAGCGCAACAAACACCTCGATATCGCGCGAGCCTATGGCCAGGCGCAGATAGCTGCGTACATCGGCCGGGCTGGACAAGGCATCGCGCTTGGCAAGCGACTCGGCCAGCGCCCGTTGCGCCATCTCCTTTACCGCCATCAGTTGCGCATACTTGGCCTGCCCCAGCCCCGGATGGCGGACAAATTCGCCTTCACTGGCGGCAAACAAGGCCGAAATGGAACCGAAATGCAGCAGCAAGCGCTGGGCCAGCGCCACGGCCGACACCCCTGCCATGCCGGTGCGCAAAAAAATAGCCAACAACTCGGCGTCCGACAAAGCAGCCGCACCGCGCAACAGCAATTTTTCCCGCGGCCTGTCGTCGGCCGGCCAGTGGGCGATGGACATGATGCGGCTCCACAAAGGCAATACCGTTTATTTGTAGCAGGCGCAGCCAAGCTCATGTCATCAGGCACCCAAGCCACACCATATTTCATGGCGAAATCCGGTAAACTTGCGCCATTACCTCCTTAAAAAAAGCAGACCACGCATGACTGCCAAACGCATTCTGCTGGGCGTGACCGGTGGCGTTGCCGCCTACAAGGCCGCCGAGCTTACCCGCTTGTTCGTCAAGGCCGGCCACCATGTAGAAGTGGTGATGACCGAGGCCGCCACCCGCTTTGTGACACCACTCACCTTTCAGGCGCTATCGGGACACGCTGTCTACACCGACTTATGGGACGAAAGACCGGCTGGCGGCATGGCGCACATCGATCTCTCCCGTCGCGCCGACCTGTTCCTGATCGCGCCAGCCAGCGCCGACACGCTGTTCAAACTGGCGCATGGCGCATGCGACAACCTGCTCTCCACCCTGGCGGCCGCCCGCACCTGTCCTTTGGCCGTCGCGCCGGCCATGAATCGCCAGATGTGGGAAAACGCGCCTAACCTGCGCAATGTCGCCCAGCTCAAAGCCGATGGCGTGACTATCTTAGGCCCGGCCTCGGGGGCACAAGCCTGCGGCGAAACCGGTGCAGGGCGCATGCTGGAAGCGGAAGAGATTTTCGAGCTGGCGCTGGGGCTATTTGAACGCAAACAGCTTGCCGGACAGCGGGTATTGATCACCGCCGGCCCGACTTATGAGCCGATAGACACCGTACGCGGCATTACCAATATCAGCTCGGGCAAGATGGGCTATGCGCTGGCCCGCGCCTGTCGCGACGCCGGTGCCGAGGTGACGCTGGTTTCCGGCCCGACCGGCATGCCTGCGCCGCTAGGACTAGCCCGCATTGATGTACAAAGCGCTCGCGAAATGTACAACGCGGTCCTGGCGCATGCCGGACAATGCGATGTTTTTATCGGCGTAGCTGCGGTAGCCGACTATCGAGTCAAGAATCGTGCCGAACACAAGATCAAGAAGGGTGATGGCGCACCGGCACTGGAACTGGAAGAAAATCCCGACATTCTGGCCACCATCGCCGCCCTGCCCGCCGCGCCGTTTTGTGTAGGCTTTGCCGCCGAAAGCCAGAACCTGATTGCGTTTGCCGATGCCAAGCGCCGGCGTAAAAAGCTGCCCTTGCTGGTCGCCAACCTGGCCCAGCACGCCATGGGCGCAGACAGCAACGAAGTCACCCTGCTGGACGACGCCGGCGAGCATCCGCTACCCAGCATGGGCAAGGCGGATGTCGCCCGCGCCATTGTGCAGCACCTGGCCAGCTTGCTGGCCCAAACCAAAAACCAATAAGGACAACACCATGCCATCCGTTATCGACGTCAAAATTCTGGACTCGCGCCTGCAACAAAATCTGCCAGCTTACGCCACCCCCGGCTCCGCCGGCCTGGATCTGCGAGCCGCCATCGACCAGGACCTGCATATCCAACCGGGCGAAACCCGGCTGATTCCGACCGGCATGGCAATCCATATCGCCGACCCCGGCCTTGCCGCCATGATCCTGCCGCGCTCGGGGCTGGGGCACAAGCACGGTATTGTGCTGGGCAATCTGGTGGGCCTGATCGACTCCGACTATCAAGGGCAGTTGTTTGTCTCGGTATGGAACCGCGGGCATGAGGCTTTTTGCCTGACACCGCTGGAGCGCATCGCCCAGATGATCATCGTGCCGGTGGTGCAGGCCAGCTTCAATATCGTTGAAGAATTCGGTGACTCCGAACGCGGCGAAGGCGGCTTTGGCAGTACAGGTAAACATTAAGCCGGTAAAAATTCTGACAGCCCGACCGGGCTGTCTATACTGGCTAGGCCGCCTAAGCGGTGACGGATAGGAAAGGAAGGCGTTGTTGTGATCAGGTTGCGCGTAGTGCTGGCCGCAATGCTTGTGCTGTTTGCAAGTGTTGCCGTATCGGGATGCGCACACATGGACCCTCAACCAGTTAATTGGAGTACGGGCGGAGGCCCTGACAATCCTAGCTGAGGCAGAATCTGCCATCCCTTGTAACTTCTCCCGCCATGGCCGCCCTCAGGGGCGGCCATCTGGTTTTCAGCGTTGCAAAGTACGAATGCGCTCGGCGCGGCCACGCAGCCACTCCAGCGTCAACAATAGCGCAATCGAAAACAGAATCAGCACCGTCGCGGCGGCGGCAATGGCCGGGCTGATGTTTTCCTTGATCCCGCTAAACATCTGCCGCGGCAAGGTCACCTGCTCGGGGCCAGCCAGAAACAGGGTCACCACAACTTCGTCAAACGATGTGGCAAAAGCAAACAACGCCCCCGAAATCACCCCCGGCGCAATCAGCGGCATCACCACGCGACGGAAGGTGGTCAACGGCCCGGCGCCCAGATTGGCGCTGGCCTTCATCAGATTCACGTTAAAACCCTTGAGCGTTGCCGATACGGTAATCACCACAAACGGCACGCCCAATGCAGCATGTACCAGGATCAGGCCGAAGTAATTATTGGTCAGACCCAGCGGCGCCATAAAGAGATAGGCCCCCACCCCGACAATCACCACCGGCACGACCATGGGCGAAATCAGGATGCTCATAATCAGCGACTTGCCGGGAAAATCGCTGCTGGTCAGCCCGACCGCCGCCAGCGTACCCAAGGCGGTCGCAATCAGCGTCGCCGCTGGCGCCACAATAAAGCTGTTCATCAGCGCCCGCGTCCATTCCCCGCTGGTGAAAAACTCCTCGTACCAGCGCAGCGACAATTCCTTGATCGGATAAACCAGGAAGGAGTCGGCCGAAAACGAAAGCGGAATGATCGCCAGCAAGGGGCTGACCAGAAACAGCAGCACCAGAATATTAAAGCCGCGAAACAGGTAGAACCAGACTCTTTCAACAGGGGATGCGTAACTTGGCAACATGGTTTACCCCAGACTTAAGCGGTTAGCGCCGACCAGCCGGCTATACAAGCCGTACAGCAGCAAAGTAGCCAGCAGCAGCAAAGAACCCAAGGCTGCAGCCATGCCCCAGTTGATCGTCACATTGGTGTAAAACGCGACATAGTAGCTGACCATCTGCTCCTGCGGGCTCCCCAAAAGCGCAGGCGTGATGTAGTAGCCTATGCACATGATAAAGACCAGCAAGGCACCGGCGGCTACCCCGGCAATGGTTTGCGGAAAGTAGATCTTCCAGAAAGCGGCAAACGGGTGATCGCCCAGCGAGATCGCGGCGCGCATATAACTGGGTGGGATGCTTTTCATCACGCTATAAGCCGGCAAAATCACAAAGGGCAACAGGATATGCACCATGGCGATGTAGACGCCGGTGCGGTTGAATGCCAGCTCCAGCGGCGCATCCACAATGCCCAGCCAGAGCAGGGCACCGTTAACCAGGCCTTCGGACTGCAATAGCACGATCCACGAAGCAACCCGCACCAGCACCGAAGTCCAGAATGGCAGCAACACCAGAATCATCAGCAGATTGCTCTTGCGAGTCGGCAAGGTAGCCAGCCAGTAGGCCAGCGGATAGCCCAGTGCCAGGCACCACACGGTGACCCAGAAACTCATCCACAGGGTACGGCCGAAAATGGACAGGAAAGCGCGCTCGTCTTCCGGCACCAGTTCGGGCTTGCCATCGGCCCCCTGGCGCAGGTCCAGCGAACTCATCAGATAGTAGGGCGTCCAGCTGCTGCCGTTTCGTGCGATCACTTGCCAGTGGCTGACATCGCCCCAGCGTTCATCCAGCGCGATAAAGGCGTCGCGCGTGCTTTGCCCGGCCTCGGGCGCAAGCGGCATCTTGCGGGCGGTCTTCTGCAGCAGGGAGCGGAAACCGCTCTGCTCCATATTCAGGCGCTTGGCGGCATCGGGAACCGTTTTTTCGGCCTGGGCGCGCTGCAGGTCGCGCGATAGCGCATCATAGACGGCAACGGCCGGCAGGCTCTTGCCATCCCAGGGCTTCAGAGCCTGTGTCGTTTCGCGCAGTACGCTGACTACCTCCGGGTTGTCGACACTGCGTGTCAGCAAGGTGGCAATCGGCACCAGAAAGGTCAGCAACAAAAACAGCGCCAGCGGCAACACCAGCAGCAAGGCCTTAAGCTGGCGCATACGCCGCTGTTGCTGCAAACGCGTCTTGAGCGGCACGCCATCTGCCGCCGTGAGCGGCGTATTCATGGAAAAGCTTTCAGACATGGGAATACCCGACAGGATCAGGGCGCCTTAACGGCACCGCAAAAACGGCCGCAGCGCGTGCTGCGGCCGGCCTTGAATCAACGCGCAGCCCAAGCGTTGAAGCGCTGTTCCAGATCCTCGCCGTTATCTACCCAGAAGCCGACATCAATCGCCAGCGCACCCTTCAGGTTGGCAGGGTCGGTCGGCAAATTGGCGGCGACCTTGGCCGGCAACAGTTTGATAGCCTTGGTATTGGTCGGGCCGTACGCAATCTGGCTGGCGTAGTTCTTTTGCTGCTCCGCCTTGCTGGCAAAGGCGATGAACTGGGTCGACTCGGCCGATTTGGCACTCTTGGGAATGGCCCAGGAATCAACGTCGTAAATACTCTGGTTCCACACCACCTTCAGGTTCTTGCCGTCTTTTTGTGCGGCATCGATGCGGCCGTTGTAGGCCGAGCTCATCACCACATCACCGGAAGCCAGGAACTGCGGCGGCTGCGCACCGGCTTCCCACCACTGGATATGTGGCTTGAGCTGGGTCAGCATCTTGAAAGCGCGGTCAACACCGGCCTTGGTGCCCAACACCTTGTACACTTGATTGGCCGGCACGCCATCGGCCATCAGCGCAAACTCCAGCGTGTACTTGGCCCCCTTGCGCAGGCCACGCTTGCCGGGGAATTTCTTCACATCCCAGAAATCTTTCCAGCTGGTCGGTGCCACCTTGAGCTTGTCGGCGTTGTAGGCCATTGCCGTCGACCAGACAAAAATACCCACGCCGCACTCGGACACCGCCGGCTTGACGAAATCGGCCTTGTTACCCACCTTGGCCCAGTTGATTTTCTCGAACAGCCCTTCCTCACAACCGCGCAACAGCTCCGGCGACTCGACTTCGACCACATCCCATGTTGCCTTTCCGGCATCCACCATGGCCTTGATCTTGGCCATTTCGCCGTTGTAATCGCCGGCCGTCACCTCGATGCCGCTGGTCTTTTCAAACGGCTGGTAAAAAGCCACTTCCTGCGCCGCCTTGTTGGCGCCACCAAAAGAAATCACGGTAATCGACTTGCCTGCCAGGGCCGGCAAAGCAAAACCGGCGATCACGGCCAGTGCCACACTTTTCTTGATCATATTCATTGCTCTCTCCTTGCTGTTGTTTGATTTTGTGCTTATTTTTTCCCGCCACTCAGGCTGCCAGCGCATCCAGCGCCCGCACATCGCGTGCCATCCAGCCTACATCCATCATGTCGCCCACCTGCCAGCTGGCATCTATTTCGCCTACCGGCACCTTGACGATAAAGCCACCCTGCCCGGCCACCTCCATGCGCAAGCGCACGTGATCACCCAGATAGATAAACTCCATCAGCCTGGCTTGCAGCCGGTTTTCACAGCCTGCAGCCGCAGCATTCAGACGCACCCGCTCCGGGCGAACCGACATTGATGTCACCTCGCCCGAGCCAAGCATGGCCACACGCCGCGCCTTGACCAGTGCACCATCATGCAGGCGTACATCACACAACTCACCAGCCAGATCCACCACTTCGCCGCGCAGGGTATTGTTTTCGCCAATAAAGTTGGCCACAAAAGAGTTGGCCGGCGACTCGTACAAGGTACTGGCGGTGTCGATCTGCTGGATAATGCCGTCCTTGAATACGGCGACGCGGTCGGACATGGTCAGCGCCTCGCCCTGGTCATGGGTGACATACACCACCGTCACGCCCAGACGCTCATGCAAATGCTTGATTTCCAGCTGCATATGCTCGCGTAACTGCTTGTCCAATGCGCCCAAGGGCTCATCCATCAATACCAGCTTGGGCTCGAACACCAGCGCCCGTGCCAGTGCGACACGCTGCTGCTGGCCACCGGAAAGTTGCCCCGGGTAGCGGTGCCCCAGACTCTCCAGCCTGACCATGGCCAGCCCGTTTTTGACCCTGTCGGCAATCTCGCTCTTGCCCATCTTGCGCAAGGTCAAGGGGTAGGCAAGGTTCTCCGCCACCGTCATATGCGGAAACAGCGCATAGTTCTGAAACACCATGCCGATATTGCGTTTATGTGGCGGGATGTGGTTGAGCAGCTTGCCATCGAAATGGATTTCGCCGTGGCTGGGCGTCTCGAAGCCGGCCAGCATCATCAGGCAGGTGGTTTTACCCGAACCGGAGGGTCCGAGCAGAGTCAGGAATTCGCCGCGGCGGATGTCTAGATCCAGATTTTTGACAATCAATGATTCGCCGTCGTAGCTTTTTTGTACGCCACGAAAACTGACCAGTACTTCATCCGCCATGCTGTCTCCTGTTCCATTTTGTTCCGCAAAGCGGAACTTAGTTTTACTTTTACAAAAACTACCGCCAGCATGAGCCCAAGTAAAGAGTCTTTACTCCATTGCGGACGTAATGCCCGAAAACTGTTGCATATTTGTCAGACGCAGCGACTCCCGAGACACGACAATAAAAAAGGGCCTGCTCTTTCGAGCAGGCCCTTGCCTTTGATGCCGGTTCACCCCGGCTTATTCGCTTAATTCAGCAAATGGTTGTTCAGCTCGCGCATGCCGGCCGACAGCATGGCCAGATCCAGCGATTCGAAGGTTTGCAGTTCGGCAAACATCTGCTGACACTGCTCGACATTCACCGCACGCGCTTCCAGCCAGCAATGGGCAAAATCGCCTTCAATCCCAGCATCCAGCGCCAACTGCGCCAGGCGGCGATGCATACGGTACAGGTCGTCGCGCAAGGCCGAACGTGCCAGCGATTGCCAACGGTTTTCGCGCGGCAAGCGGGTGATCGCGTCACACAGCCAGTCCAGCTGCAATTCTCGTCCCAGCGTGAAATAACCGGCCGCCAGATCTTCCAGCGCCCTGTCACTGCCCTCCCCGATTTCGATGATATCCATCAACGGCACGGCAAACGCCAGACGCGCAAGCACCTGTGCCAACTGTTGCGGCATACCCTCTACCGCCATGCGCGCTTCCAGAGCGGCCACTTGCGGATAAACCGTTGCATCGATCAGCTGCGGCAGGCTTTGCAGCAGGGTCTGCACCTTGTCGGCATAGCGTTCGATCTGTGCGCTCACTGCGCCAAACGGACGGCGGTTACGCAGCACCCAGCGCGTAACACGCTCGATCAGGGTACGCACCAGCACCATCATCTCGACCTGCAACTCGGCCGGTACGCGGTTATCCAGCGCCTCGATTTCACACCACAACTTCTCGGCGTCAAATACATGGCTGGCAATCCACCAGGCGCGCGCGATATCGCAAGCCGGCAGCGGGGTTTCTTCCTTCAGGCGGAACATGAAGGTCGTACCCATGCGGTTGACGATACGGTTGGCCAGCTGGTTGGCAATGATTTCGCGCTTGAGATAATGCGACTTCATCGCCTCGCCAAAGCGCACCTTGAGCGGCCCGGGGAAGTAATCGACCAGAATCGGCAGAAAGTCAGCATCGTCCGGCAGATCGGAGGCCAGCAGCGCCTGATCCAGCGTGATCTTGCTATAGGCCAAAAGCACCGCCACTTCCGGCGTAGTCAGGCCAGATCGCAAGGCGCGACGCTCGGCCAGTTGGGCATCGGTCGGCAGATATTCCAGCGCACGGTTGATCTCGCCGGCTTTTTCCATCGCCAGCATCATGCGCGTCTGCGCACCCAGCATCTGCGGTGCATTCAGGCGATTGACCGCCAGAATCTGCGTCTGCAGATAGTTGTTGCGCAACACCAGATGGCCGACTTCATCCGTCATTTCCGCCAGCAGTTCATTACGCTGCTTAAGGGTCATATCGCCCTGCTGCATCACGCCGCCCAGCAGGATCTTGATATTCACCTCATGGTCGGAGCAGTCAACGCCGGCCGAATTGTCGATCGCGTCAGTGCAGATCAGGCCGCCCTTGAGGGCAAACTCGATACGGCCTTTTTGCGTACAACCCAGATTACCGCCCTCGCCCACCACCTTGACGTTGAGCTCGCTGCCGTTGACGCGCAATGCATCAGTCGCACGGTCGCGCACATCGGCGTGGCTCTCGCTTGTTGCCTTGACGTAAGTACCGATACCGCCGTTGTAAAGCAGGTCGGCTTCGGCCTTGAGGATCTCGTGAATCAGCTCGGACGGCGCCATGCTCTCGCGCTCGGTCTTAAGCCAGGTACGCACTTCTGCCGACAACGGGATGGACTTGGCTGAACGCTCGAAGATGCCGCCGCCAGCCGAAATCAGCTCGCGCTGGTAATCGGTCCACGACGAACGTGGCAGATTAAACAGGCGGGCACGCTCGGCAAAGCTGGTGCTGGCTACCGGATTCGGATCAAGGAAAATATGCAGATGGTTGAACGCGGCCTTCAGGCAGATATGCTCGGACAAGAGCATGCCATTGCCGAAGACGTCACCAGCCATATCGCCAATACCGATCACGCTAAAGTCTTCGCTCTGGATATCCGTGCCCAGATGGCGGAAGTGGCGCTTGACCGCTTCCCATGCCCCGCGTGCGGTAATGCCCATGCCCTTGTGGTCGTAGCCGGCCGAGCCGCCGGAGGCAAAAGCGTCGCCCAGCCAGAAGCCGTACTGTGCCGAAACGCCATTGGCGATATCGGAGAAGCTGGCCGTCCCCTTGTCGGCAGCCACCACCAGATAAGGATCATCCGCATCCAGACGTACCACCTGCTGTGGCGGCACGATCTGCCCGCTCACCAGGTTATCGGTCAAGTCGAGCAAGGCCGAGATGAACAGTTTGTAGCAGGCAATGCCCTCGGCCATAAAGGCCTCGCGTTCGGAAGCTGCCGGCAACTGCTTGCAGACGAAACCGCCTTTGGAACCCATGGGCACAATCACCGAGTTCTTCACCATCTGTGCCTTGACCAGGCCCAGTACCTCGGTACGGAAGTCTTCCATGCGGTCAGACCAGCGCAAACCGCCACGCGCAACCTTGGAGCCGCGCAAATGCACGCCCTCGACACGCGGGCTGTATACCCAGATCTCGAACAACGGGCGCGGCTGCGGCAGGAATGGTATCTCCGATGACTCGAGCTTGAACGACACATAGGACTTGGTCTGCCCCTCTGCATCCGCCTGCCAGAAATTGGTACGGCGGGTCGCCATAATCACGGTCAGGAAACCGTTGAGAATGCGGTCTTCGTCCAGATTGGACACCTTATCCAGCATGCCCTTCAGTTCGCTGCACAATGCCTCGGCCCGCGCGCTATCCTGCTGTACCGGCGCCAGTCTGGCTGCGAACAGTTCGACCAGCTTGCGGGTAATCTGCGGGTAATTGGCTACGCACTGTTCGATATAGGCCTGGCTAAAAGTCAGGCCGGCCTGGCGCAGATACTTGGCCAGCGCACGCACCAGTGTAATTTCACGCCAGTTAAGCCCGGCCAAGAGTGCCAGTCGGTTGAAACCGTCGCTCTCGCAACGCCCGGCAAACACTTCAGCCAGCAGCTGCTGGAAGTCCTGCTGGACGTCTTCATCCGCCATCTGCGCATAGGCTGCGCCCAGCTCCAGACCGAAATCGGAAATCCACACCATGCGGCCATCGGCACGCTCGATACGGTAGGGGTGCTCGTCCTGCACCTTAACGCCCATGTTTTCCAGAATGGGCATGCTGGCCGACAGGCCCAGCGGCGCATCACTACGGAACAGTTTCAGGTTGAACTGCTGGGAAGCGCGATGGAAGGGGCGATACAGCTTGATCGCCAGCGGCTGTTGGCTGCTGACCTGCGTAATATGCTGAATATCATGCACGGCACTGCGCACACTGAATTCTTCGCGGTAAGCCAGCGGGAATGCCGACTGGTAAAGGCCGAACAAGGCATTACCCTGCTCCTCGCCATGCGCTTCGGTCAGTTGCACCGACAACTCGTCAACCCAGCCGCGCACGACGCGGGCAATTTCCTGCTCGACATCGCTCTCGCGATACGCCGGCAGGTCTGCCGCCTGAGTGCGGATAATGTAATGCACCCGCGCCAGCACGCCATCACCGATTTGCACACTGAACTCGGCCGCATTGCCGTTAAAGGCCGCCAGCAATACTTTCTCGATTTTGAGCCGGACTTCGGTACTAAAGCTGTCACGCGGCACATACACCAAGCAGCTGACATAACGATGGTATCTATCCTTGCGTACAAACAGGCGCACGCGCGGACGCTCCTGCAGATTGACGATGCCCTCGGCAATCGGCAGCAGGGTTTCCGCCTCAATCTCGAACAGCTCGTCACGCGGATAAGTTTCCAGCACAAAACTCAGAGTCTTGGCCTTGTAACTGTTGTCGACAAAATCGCAACTCTCGGTCACATAGGCCAGCTTCTCGCGTAGGATAGGAATCTCCTGCAGCGGCGCCTGATAGGCACTGGCAGTATACAAACCCAGCAAGCGCGACTCGCCCACCACTTCACCGGCGGCGTTAAAACGCTTGATGCCGACAAAGTCCATATACGCCGGACGATGGATGATGGAGCGCGACTGCGACTTGTTCAGCACGATACGCTGCGGCAGATGCGCCAGCTCGCGCAGCGCTTGCGGCAGCGCTTCGAAACTGGCGGAATACTCCTTGCTACCCTGGTCTTCCAGTATGCCCAGACCCGAGTCCTTGACGATCTTCAGACTGTCCTTGCCATCACGCTTGACCAGGTCATAACTGCAGTAACCCATAAACAGGAAATGATTGGCCGCCATCCACTCGAGAAAAGCCCGACCCTCCTGCCCCTGCTCACCTTGCCCGGCCAGCTCTTCGCACAAGGCCTTCACCCGCTCACGCATCACAGGCTCATCGCGCACCACCAACTGGATGCTGGACAGCACCTGCGTCAACTCTTGCTGCAAAGCATGCAGTCGCGTCTCGTCGCTGACGCGATCCATCTGCACATGAATCAGCGACTCCAGCGGCAAGCTGCGGTCTTCGGTGCGCTTAAGCGCTTGCAACTGGCCTGAGGCATCACGCGCCACCGCGACCACCGGATGCACCAGCAAATGCAGGTTCAGGCTATGGCGCGCCAGGAACATCGCGACCGAGTCAATCAGAAAAGGCATATCGTCGTTGACGATCTCGATCACGCTATGCGTGCTTTGCCAGCCATCACGCTCGAAATCCGGATTGTAAATACGGACTTTGACCTGCCCTGGCTGGCGCTGCCCGGCAAACTCGTAATGCGCCATCGCCACACCGACCAGATCCTGCGCACTCTGGCGCGACAGGTCGGCATACTCGGTTTCTTCGAAATAAATAGGGAAAAAAGGAAGCAGTTGATCGGACTCGGCAGAAGAGAGCTTCTGTCTGGCCAGTCCCTGGATATCGGCAATCAGGCGGACAAGTTCGGTCTTGTTGCTAAACGACATGGAGCTTCCCTTTGTTGTATGGTCACTGGGTAGTGTCGACGCATTGTAGATGCTGCTCCAATAAGCGCATTCTTGTTTTGCGACACGCATGTATACATACCCAGAAGTGCAATTCGTACGCATGAATGCTAACCATAGCCAAAGACCGATGAAACTTCGTGCCCGGCAAAGCGTGATACATACCCATACAGGAAATAACGCGTTAAAATCGCCGCCCCTGAGCTGTCCAGAATCAATAGCCCCGTTCAAGACAAATGGCACAAGCCGGATCAATATGGAGATAGAATGAGACGTTTTTCCGGCCTGCTGGCTTGGCTATGGCTACTACCGACCATCGCCTACGGGGCACCCGTCCTACGCTTCGGTGTCGATCTCAACTACCCCCCTTTTTCCTGGCAGGACAAACAGGGGCAAGCGCAAGGTTTCGATATCGATATCGCCTATGCGCTGTGTCAGGCACTTGAAGTACGCTGCCTGATCGTCCCTCAGGATTGGGATGGCTTGATCCCGGCACTCAAGGCAGGAAAGTTCGACGCCATCCTATCATCCATGCAGATCACGCCGGAACGCATGCGCCAGGTTGACTTCAGTGACAAGTATTACAACATGCCCAGTCGGCTGATCAGCCGCAAACATGGCCAGACAGAGGCCGGCACGTGGCGCGCTAAGCGCATCGGTGTGCTGGAGTCCTCGGCTCAGGAAAACTTTGCCCGTGCGCGCTGGGGCAAACAGCAAGCCAGAATCATCAGCTATAGCGAAATCAGCGATGCCTTCCTTGCCTTACAGCAAGGCAGGCTTGATGCCGTGTTTGTCGATAGTGCAGTAGGCGAGCAGGCGTTTCTAAGCAAGCAAGGTGGACGCGATTTTGCCTTTACCGGCGACAGTTTTTCCGATCCGGCCTACTTTGGCCCGGGCGCCGGCATTGCCGTGAAGAAGGGAAACCATGCCTTAAGGCTCAAACTGAATCAGGCATTGCAAAAAATCAGACAAAACGGGCGCTATCATAAAATACAAAACAAATATTTCGGCTTCGATATCTACGGTGACAGGCCACAAGCTAAAGTGATCGCACCGGAAACGACACATTAAACGTACAATAGTCGTATTACCTTGTCGCAAGGCTGAACTAGCAGGCAAGCTTGATCCTTAACCAATGCTCACACCGGTTACCCCGAATTCATGGTTTCCCCTAAGTCACAGGCAAATAAACAGCTCCGTTACGGCTTTCTGCTGCTTCCGAATGCTTCGATGGCTAATCTGGCCATTGCCACGGAAGTGCTGGTCGCAGCCAATCAGCTGGCAGAAAAACGCTGTTACGAGTATCTGACTCTCTCGCTCGATGGTGCAGCGGTAACGCTGCTCAACGGCCAAAAGCTGGAGGTTGATCTTCCCCTGCTCAACGCGCCACGACTGGATGCCCTGTTTGTCTTGGCGGGCGATACACATGGGGAAATAGCGGTAGAAGAACTGGCGCGTGCAGCCGCCCTGCCCGGCAACGACAAGATGCTGATTGTCGGTATCGGTTGCGGCAGCTATTGGCTGGCTCGCGCCGGGCTCTTGTCCGGCTATCGCGCCACCATACACTGGCAAGAAATCAACCGCCTGACCGACGAGTTTTCCGATGTTATCGTGTCAGGAAATCTCTATGAAACCGACCGCAACCGTGCCAGTTGCGCCGGTGGAGCGGCTACGCTGGATTTTATGGTGACGCTTGTTTCCGGACTGCTGGGCAGCGAGTTTGCCTCGCGCCTGTCCGAACTCTTCAGCATGGAACGTATCCGCCCGGGCAACGAGCGCCAGCGTATTCCGCTGGTCACCCGTATCGGCGGCAGCCAGCCCAAGCTAACCGAAGCGGTCAGCCTGATGGAAGCCAATATCGAAGAGCCGCTATCAACTGACGATATTGCCTTTTATGTCGGCGTTTCGCGCCGCCAGCTTGAGCGTCTGTTCAAGCAATACTTGAGTACCGTTCCATCCAAGTACTATCTGGAACTGCGCTTGAACCGTGCCCGGCAATTACTGCAACAAACCTCCAAGTCCATCGTACAAATCGGTCTGGCTTGCGGTTTTTCCAGCGGGCCGCACTTCTCCAGCACCTATCGCAGCCACTTCAATATCACGCCGCGCGAAGAGCGCTCGCAGCGTGCCTTGCACCATGTAGCAGCTCAATCCTGACGCCTGTAATGCGCGCGGGCAGCGCAGCAAGCGCGACGCCCGCTCAGGAGCTTCCCAATGCGGTCGCATCCTGCGGCAGCGTCAATTCTTCCTGTAAACGGGCACGCTCCAGATGGCTGGCCTCGATCTGCTTGGTCGAGCTAATGCCCAGTTCCTTAAGCTGCCCGGCCTTGCCTATCATATTGTTGTTGCCATGACTCAGGCGCCGGTTAGCCGATTCAAAACTGTCCTGAGCCTGACGCAAACGCGTACCCAGCTTGTCAAAGTCGGCAACAAACGCACAGATGCTTTCATACAACTGGGTACCACACTTCACAATGGCCTCAGTCTGGCGGTTGCGCTTCTCCTGACGCCACAGATGGGACACGGTACGCACGACCGACATCAGCGTGGACGGGCTGACCAGCAGCACGTTTTTATCCCATGCCTCGCGGAACAACTCCCTGTCCTGCGTCACCGCCAGCATAAAGGCAGGCTCGACCGGCAGGAACATCAACACAAAATCAATCGCATCCAGCCCGTGCAGCTTCTGGTACTCGCGTAAAGACAGACCCTTGAGGTGGCTGCGCACCGAGGCTAAGTGGGCGGCCAGCGCGATCGTGCGCTCGGCATCGGTTTCTGCCGCCACATAACGGGTGTAATCGACCAGCGACACCTTGGCATCAATCACCAGATTCCGCCCTTCGGGCAAGCGCAGTACCACGTCCGGCTGCGCCCGGCTGCCATCATCGCGCGTATAACTTGCCTGCTCGAAAAACTCGACACCGGCACTCAAGCCCAATTGCTCAAGCAAATCCTTGAGAATCAGTTCGCCCCAGTTCCCTTGTGCTTTATTGTCGCCCTTGAGCGCACGGCTCAGGTTTCTGGCTTCCTGGCTCAAAGTCTTGTTAAGGCTGGCCAGCATTTCGACTTGGCTTTTCAGCTCGCTACGCCCCTTGCCTTCCTCGACATAGACCTGCTCGACCTTGGCCTTGAACCCGTCAATCTGGGTCTTAAGCGGGCCGAGTAAAGTATCGAGGTTCTGTTGATTCTGCTCGGCAAAACGCTGACTTTTGGCTTCAAAAATCTGCTGGGCCAGATTTTCAAACTGGGTCGACATGGCTTCTCGTGCTTCGGCAAGCAAGGCCAGTTGTTTGCCGGCACTCTCGCGATCCGCATCCAGCTGGGTTTTTAATGCTGCCAGTTCGCTTTCCAGCGCATGACGCGCAAGCGCGGCGCTGTCCCGCTGCACTTGCATCAGTGCCAGACGCTCAGCCAGACCCTGGCTATCGGTTTGCGCAGCGGCAAGCATCGCCTTGGCTCGCCCCAGTTCTTCACGCAGCGTAGCCTGTTGAGTCGCCAGATCATCACGCGCACTCAGTGCCGCCTTCAGTTGCGCGGGCACTTCAAGCAGGGACTCAAGCCGCCCCTGCAAAGCGGCCTGACTGGCTCCAGCATCAGACAAAGCCTGTTGCATGGTGGCAAGCTCGGACTCTAGGCCATCGCGACGCCGGCCGGCCTCGGCCTGTTGCTGCAGCAACTGTTCCTGCGCCTCTTGCAATGCCTGCAGCCTCGCGGAGGTTCCGGCATGGCGCTCGCGCTCGGCAGACAAGGCAGCTGCATACTGCTGGCAAGACTTGCGCTCACTCGCCATCGCCTGCTCGTAAGCCGATAGCTGCGACTGCAGGACGGGCACTTGGCGCGCCCTCTCCTCGAACTGTACGCGTGCCTGCAGTTGTCCTTCCAATAAGCCTGTTACACGGGCAAGCTCAAGCTGCCCTTGCTCGATATCATCCTGAGCCTTAGCCAACTGTGCCTGTTGTGCCGCTATCTGCTGCACCTGCAGTGCCTTCTCGGTTGCCGACATGGCCGTGGCCTGCTCGACTGCGGCCGAAATTTTACTCCGCCCCAACATCATGGAGAGCGCAATACCGGCAAATAATCCCAAGAATACGGCCAGTAATAGAACTGCACTTTGCACAATTTCTCCCCAAAGATGAGCCTAATTTAGTCGCTCAGTTTAACAGCAATTAAAACATTCATTTCTGCAGGCCAAAAAACGCAGCAAAGCAGAACGCAAAAACCCCCGACCTTGAATCAAGGTCGGGGGTTTTCTAATGGGGCGTCTGGCGGTGTCCTACTTTCACATGGCGAATGCCACACTATCATCGGCGCTAAGGTGTTTCACGGTCCTGTTCGGGATGGGAAGGCGTGGGACCACCTCGCTATGGCCACCAGACATTAACTTGTCAAATTGTAGAAACCGAAATTAAACACCCAGACCACTTCTTTCTCTGGATGCCTTGGTAGAAGTATTGCTTCGCAACTCTGCTTATCTTAGCAAAGCCACTCAAATGATAGGATCAAGCCTCACGAGCAATTAGTATCGGTTAGCTTCATGCCTCACAGCACTTCCACACCCGACCTATCAACGTCCTGGTCTCGAACGACTCTTCAGGAGGATCAAGTCCTCAGGGAAGTCTCATCTTCAGGCGAGTTTCGCGCTTAGATGCTTTCAGCGCTTATCTCTTCCGAACTTAGCTACCCGGCAATGCCACTGGCGTGACAACCGGTACACCAGAGGTTCGTCCACTCCGGTCCTCTCGTACTAGGAGCAGCCCCCGTCAAACTTCCAACGCCCACTGCAGATAGGGACCAAACTGTCTCACGACGTTTTGAACCCAGCTCACGTACCACTTTAAATGGCGAACAGCCATACCCTTGGGACCGGCTACAGCCCCAGGATGTGATGAGCCGACAT
>NZ_RJTZ01000072.1:0-17529 GCF_024343515.1 Aquitalea sp. S1-19
ACTCACGCCATTGCGCGCCAGCTGCGACTGCGCAATATGGGTGGCATCATCATTGTCGATTTTATCGATATGGACAGCGATGAGCACAAGCAGGCGGTGCTGGCCGAGCTAGCCAAGGCCATGGCGCGCGACCGCACCCGTGTGACGCTTAACGGCTTTACCAGCCTCGGTCTGGTCGAGATCACCCGCAAGCGCACGCGCGAGAGCCTGTCGCACATCTTGTGCGAGCCGTGCCCGACCTGTCAGGGCCGCGGCCAGATCAAGACCGCGCAGACAGTATGCTATGAAATCCAGCGCGAAATCGTGCGCGAGGCGCGCAAGTTCGATGCCAAGGGTTTCCGCATCCTCGCCTCGCAGCCGGTGATCGACATGTTCCTCGACGAGGAGTCGCAGAGCCTGGCCATGTTGATAGACTTTATCGGCAAGCCGGTATCGCTGTCGGTGGAAAGTACTTATACGCAGGAACAGTTCGACGTGGTACTGATGTAAGCCGCAACTGTTTTGCGGTGACGTAAAAAGGTTAGTTTATGAATGATGTACACGGCGATGCCTTGTGGCGCGCCATTCTGGATGAAACGGCACTGGCTGCGCGCGACGAGCCGCTATTGGCCAGTTTTCTGCATATGACGGTGTTGCGTCATGCCTCGCTGGAAGATGTGCTGGCTTTTCATCTGTCGAGCAAGCTGGCCAGCCCGGTCATGGACGCGCGTGCGCTGATGGAACTGTTCCACGAGGCACTGTCGGCCGACGACACCATCAGCCGCGCCATGCGCGCCGATATCACCGCCTGCTTCGAGCGCGATCCGGCCTGCGACAGCTATTCGACACCGCTGTTGTACTTCAAGGGCTTCCACGCCATCCAGAGCCAGCGTGTCACCCACTGGCTATGGCAGCAGGGGCGCAAGACCATGGCCTATTTCCTGCAGAACCGCATCTCCGAAGTGCTGGGTGCCGACATTCACCCTGCCGCGCGCATCGGCGAGGGCGTGATGCTGGACCACGGCACCGGCGTGGTGGTCGGCGAGACGGCAGTCATCGGCAACAATGTCTCGATGCTGCATGGCGTGACGCTCGGCGGCTCGGGCAAGGAACGCGGCGACCGCCACCCCAAGATCGGCGACGGGGTGATGATAGGCGCCGGTGCCGCCATTCTCGGCAATATCCGCGTTGGTGAATGCGCCAAGGTCGGCGCCGGCAGCGTGGTGCTGGAAGACGTGCCGCCGCATACCACGGTGGCCGGCGTGCCGGCGCGGGTGGTGGCGCAGGCGACGGTGGGCATGCCGTCGCTGGATATGGACCAGAAAGTTTGACCATGCTGCATGTGGTGGCGGGCAGTACGGCCGCAGCTTGTCTGCAGGCATTGGCCGCTGCGGGTCAGCTGGCGGGTGCAGTGCTGGACTGGCCGGACGAGCTGAGTAATGGCCCGCTGGCCGATGCCGACCAGATTGATCCGCAGTTGCGTATTGCTCACTGGCAGCGCCTGCTGCGCGCCTATCAGCCGCCGCCGCCGGACTGGGATGAAGCCTGGCAGCGCCAGCGTGCCGCCGCTTGCCGCACCTTGCTGCAGGCCTGGGAGCAGTCCATGCCGTTGACGTTGTGGCTGGGCAATCATGCAGGTGAGGCACTATTGCTACGCATGCTGGCCGCGCAATGCCCGGAACAGTGCGAGCTGTGGGTCGTCGATGTCCGCTTGCATCTGGACACTCCGCGCTCCGGTTTGTGGGCAGTCGGTATGTATTCGGCGGCAGAATTAGCACCGCTGGCCGGCTATGCCCGTCTGCTGTCACTGTCCGAGCGCCAGATGCTGGCAGAAGAGTGGGGGCACTGGCAGAGGGCCGGAGACAGTGTGCGTGAAGTACAGGCAGGCAGGCTGCAAGGCCGCCCGCTGTCATGCTACGACAATGTGCTTTTGGACGGGCTAGCAGCACATGGCAGTGTGAGTGTTGTGCGTCTGGTGGGCGAGAGTATGGGGCGGATAGAGCATACGTTCGTTAGCGACATTTTCTTGTTCTGGCGTGTGCTGGAGTTGGCCGAGGCGGGCACCTTGCGCCTGCTGACCCGAGCTGGACAGGCGCCTATGCTGGCGGCTATCTAGGCGGTAGCGACAATCTATTTTCCATTCTTAATGGGAATGACTATCATCTGCTGTATTCACTAAGCGGATGACTGCCATGACCAAAACCCTGACGTTTGCCGTCTGCCACTTTAGCGTGGCCTTTGCCGTCAGCTATGCGCTGACCGGCAGCCTGGCGATTTCCGGTGCCATGGCCTTGGCCGAGCCGCTGGCTAATACGGTCACCTACCATTTTCACGACAAGATCTGGGACAAGGTGATGGCGCGCGCGCCTGTGCGCCATTTGGCGCTGGCTAAAACTGCGACTTTTGCCGCCTGCCATTTCGCCGTTGCCTTTACCTTGGCGTGGTTGCTGACCGGCAGCATTGCACTGGCAGGCTTGCTGGCACTGGTCGAGCCATTGGTGAATACGGTGGCTTACTTTATCCATGAGCAAGTCTGGCAACTGGTACGCGCAGCCAAGCCGGTGCCGGCCAAGTCCTCGCCGCCGCTGCCTCTTTGCTAAATTATTCTCAAGGCCGCGTTGCGGCCTTTTTTATTGCCTGCAGGTAGAGTCTGTACTCTTATTTTGCAGGCTATTTTTTTGATTACCCCGTATTAAAGTGCGTTTTCAGGCCTTTCGGCACAAATTTCCCGTTTTTACAAAGCCATAGCTATAAATTTATCTTAATTTTTTCATGATTTATGAAAAGAGGCGTGAAGGTGTGGCGTGCCGTAGCCTTGCTGTAAAAACAAAGGTTTCCATGTATTTTGCGCGCCATTTCCCCTGGAATGACATTGGGAAAATATCTTAGAAAACAATAATATTACTTTGCACAAACGTATAGGTGGCATTAGAATCCGCCGTTCCAAAACATCGGCTATTGCCGATGACCGGTTGCCGCGCCCCGCGTCGCCCATACGCCTCTTGCTTTGCGTGGTACCGGTGTAACCTATCCAATTAAGAGATTTTTATGAGCAAAATGAATAAGGCCGTCAGCGTTCTCGTTGCTGGTACCTGTATCAATCTCACCATCGGCGTGCTGTATGCGTGGAGTGTGATCAAGAAGGGTCTGGTTGCTGACTGGGGCTGGAGCAATACCGAAGCGTCGATGCCGTATAACGTAGCCATCGTGGTATGGGCGATTGCCCTCTTGGCTGCTGGCGTGATGCAGGACCGTATCGGGCCGAAAAAAGTCATCACCCTGGGCGTCGTGCTGGTGGGTCTGGGCATGATTCTGTCCAGTTTCGTGCCGCAAGACTCGGTGATCGGCCTGACCATCGCCTTCGGCGGTATCGTCGGCACCGGTATCGGCTTTGCCTATGCTTGCGTGACCCCTGCCGCGATGAAGTGGTTCCACTCCTCCAAGAAGGGCATGATCTCCGGCATCACCGTCGGCGGTTTCGGCCTGGCCGCGGTTTACCTCGCGCCACTGTGCACCCATCTGATCGAAGCTTACGGCATCTCCAAGTCGTTCATGATCCTGGGTTCCGCCGTGCTCTTGATCGCGCTGCCGCTGACGCGCGTGATCTCCAACCCGCCTGAAGGCTATACCCCTGCTGCACCGGCACAGGCAGATGGCGCGGTCGCACCCAAGGTGTCCGAGCATAACCTGACCTGGCGCGAGATGATCAAGACCCGTCAGTTCTACTTCCTGTGGATCATGTTCGTGTTCTCGTCCTCCGCCGGTGTGATGATCATCGGTAACCTGGCATCGATCGCGACCGATCAGGCCGGCATCCTGAACCCGGCTTACCTGGTGTCCATCTTGGCGATTGCCAACGCATCCGGTCGCGTCGGTGGTGGCATGCTGTCCGACAAGATCGGCCGTACCAACACCATGCTGCTGGCCTTCGCCGTTCAGGCGGCCAATATGCTGGCTTTCGCCACCTATCAGGATGCATCCATGATTCTGGTCGGTACCGTGGTTGCCGGTCTGGCCTACGGTTCGCTGATGTCGGTATTCCCGTCGACTACGGCTGACTTCTACGGCCTGAAGAACTACGGCGCCAACTACGGTGTGCTGTACACCGCCTGGGGCGTGTCCGGCTTTGTCGGCCCGCTGCTGGCCGGCCTCGCCGTCGACATGACCGGCACCTACAGCGCCGCGTACATGATCTCGGCAGCCCTGCTGGCTGTGGCCATCGTACTGGGCTTCATGACCAAGCCGCTCAAGCTTGCACCGGCTGTCGAAGCCAAGGCTGCTGCCTGAAGCTTGCGTTAAACCATAAAAAGGCCGACCCTTTGGGGTCGGCCTTTTTTGCGTCATGTCGTAGCTTAATCGTATCAGCTGCGGCTGGCAGGCTTCAGTACATGTCCCTCGACCAGGACATTGTGCGTGCCATTGGACAGCCACATCTGGCCGTCCTGTATCGTGGCCGACAGCTGCATGCTGCGCTCGGCCATGGTGGCAAGCTCAGTCAGCGTGTCCGGTGCGATGGCAACGACGGTCAGATTGTCGAAGCGGCCGGCCTTGCTTTCCAGTTGCGGCCACCAGATTTCAGCCGAGCGTGCGCCATAGCAATAGATCCAGACCGCATCAGCCCGGCCGCAGGCCTTGCGTACACGCTTCTCATCCGGCTCGCCCAGCTCCAGCCACAGTTCGATTTCATCCGAGTAGTTCTTCTGCCAGATATCCGGCTCGTCATCGGCACTGATGCCCTTGGTGAAGGCCAGCATTTCGCTGGCGTGCAGCGCGAACACCGCGATGCGCAGCATCATGCGTTCCAGCGTTTCCGATGGATGGCAGGCGAGTGTCAGGTTATGGCTGGCGTAATAGCCGCGATCCATGTCGGAGACATCGATATCGGCCTTGTAGATGGTGGACTTGAGGGCCATGGGTACGGCTTTCGGGCAAAGGAACGAGTTTACCCGTTTCCCTTGCCCTTTGCCCCGCTGGCGGAGGCCGTGCGTGTCCGGCTGCGCCTTTAGCCGCTATTGCGCAAACCGGCGGCGACGCCGTTGATGGTCAGATGGATCGCCGACAGCGCTTCGGCATCATCCGGGTTTTCGCGCAGGCGGCGCAGCAATTCGACCTGCAATGCGCCCATCGCATCCAGATACGGCAGCCGGGTGTCCAGGCTGCGGGCCAGAGTCGGGTTGTGCTGCAACAGGCGCTGGTTGCCGGTGATGGTGTAAAGCGCATCCACGCTGCGCTGCCATTCGCTAGAGATGGTGGCAAACAGCGAGGCCGACAGCGCCTGATCGCTGACCAGGCCGGCATAACGCTGCGCCAGCTCCAGATCGACCTTGGCCAGCACCTGCTCCATGTTTTCCAGTGCCATCCTGAGGAAGGGCGAGCTCTGGTACAGCGTTTGCAACTGGCTGATACCGCTATCGCCATGGCGCTCGATAAAGGCGGCAACGGCAGAGCCGACGCCATACCAGCCCGGCAGCATCACCCGCGACTGCGACCAGGAAAACACCCATGGAATGGCGCGCAAATCCTGAATGGAAGTCAGGCTCTTGCGCGAGGCCGGGCGGCTGCCGATATTGAGCTTGGCAATCGCGCGTACCGGGGTGGCTTCAAGGAAATACTGCATAAAGCCCGGTGTTTCCACCAGTGCGCGGTAGGCGGCATAGGCATGATCCGATAGCTCGGACAGGATGCTGCTGTCGGCTTCATTGCTGTGGCTGCCGGACAGCGTGGCCTCCAGTGTGGCCGCGACCAGGGCTTCGAGATTGCGTACCGCCAGATCCGGATCGGAGAATTTGGAGGTGATGACCTCGCCCTGTTCGGTAATGCGGATATGGCCGGCGACCGAACCTGCCGGCTGCGCCATGATGGCCTCGTAGCTTGGACCACCGCCGCGTCCGACCGAGCCGCCACGGCCATGGAATAGCTGCAGCTTGACCCCGGCGGCGGCGAAAACCTTCACCAGTCGCGATTCGGCCTGATACAGCTCCCACTGGCTGGTCAGATAGCCGCCATCCTTGTTGCTGTCCGAGTAGCCCAGCATGACCTCCTGCAACATATCGCGGCTGGCCAGCAGCTGGCGATACCATGGCAATTCGAACAGTGCCTGCATGATGCCAGCACCGGCGCGCAAGTCGCCTATGGTTTCGAACAGCGGCACGATATTGACACTGCCCACCGGCTGGCCGTCGACGATGCGCAGCAGTCCGGTTTCCTTCATCAGCAAGGCCAGTGCCAGCAAGTCGCTGACCGCGGCGCAGTTGGAAATAATGCACTGGGTGATGGCGCCATCGCCCAGCGCCGCCTTGATGCGTGCCGCCTCGCGGAAAATGGCCAGCTCTTTTTGTGCCTCGGCACCATAAGCCAGATAGGGGCTATAGAGCGGGCGTGGGGTGGCCAGCTCGCGGCGCAGGACGCGTATACGGGCCGCTTCGTCCAGTGCCAGATACTCTTCCAGCCCGGCATGCGAGAACAGCTCGGCTACGACCGACGCATGGATGCCGGCATGCTGGCGCAGGTCCAGCGGCATCAGGTAAAAGCCGAACACATCCAGCGCACGCTTGAGGCGCAGCAAGCGCCCGCCAGCCAGAATGGCGCTGCCATTGGCGGCGAGTGACGCGGCAATCTGTTCCAGATCCTCAATGACGGCCTGGGCGTGGGCATACGGTTCACCCGCGCTCCAGCGGCCACGCTTGGCCAAGCCCAGCGCCGCCGCCGTCGCCGACAGACGCGCTTCGATATGGGCCAGCGCGAGGCGGTACGGTTCTTCGGCGCGGCTGGTTTCGGTGTCCGGGGACAGGGCGGCCAGTGCCGCGACCTCGTCGCTTACTTTAACCAGCCGGCTGGACAGCGACAGTTCGCGGTAGAGACCGGACAGCTCGTAGAAATAGTGGGTAAATGCGGTTTCGGCCTGACGGGTGCTGGCGTAGCGCAATACCGTGGCGTCGACATTGGGGTTGCCGTCGCGGTCGCCGCCTATCCAGCTGCCTATGCGCAAGAAGGAGGGTAGCTTGGGGCGTTCGCCCCAATGTTGCTGAATGCCGCGCCCCAGCATGTCGTAGATGCGTGGCAAGGCGGTGAAGAACGACAACGGATGGTAGGCGACGCCGTTTTCGATTTCGTCCGCGACCGACAGTTTGAAGTGGCGGATTTCCGAGGTCTGCCACAAGGTCAGGATCACGCGGCGCAGGCGCAATTCGAGATCGGTCTCGTCATCCGGGGTGACATCAGGGTAGTGCAGGCAGGCGAGGAAACGGCGCACGGCACGATGGCCATCCAGCACACTCTGGCGTTGTACTTCGGTCGGGTGGGCGGTCAGTACTGCCGTTACATTGGCATCGGCCAGCATGCCGGTCAGCCGCCCCAGGCTGACGCCCTCTTGTTGCAGGTGTGACAGCGCGCGCGCCAGGCTGCCTTGTTGCGGTGCCGAACCGGCCTGACGGTGGGCGCGGCGGCGGCGGGTGTGATGCAGATCTTCGGCAATATTGAATAGCTGGGCATACAGGCCGCAAGCGCGCACCAGGGCTGTGGTCGCTTGCGGCGACAAGCGCTCCAGCATGGCCAGTGCACGGTTGTCGTGGGTATGGTGGGCCAGCGGGATGGCCTGCATTTCGTGGTAAACCTCGTCACCGGCCTGCTCGCGCAGTACCTCGCCCAATAGCCGGTCCAGTCGTGCCAGATCGGCCTTGAGCGGAAGGTCCTTGTCTTGTTCTTGCGTCATCGCGTGTCTACCCGTTTTGATGAAGTGCGTGTGTGCCGGCATGCTCGCGCCGGCCTAGTCTTGCCTGATCTTGCCGCAAGCATGGGGTATTTGGCCAGCACCGGCTGGTGCCTTGCCGTATTGAATCGCACATTATGTGGACGGTGTGCACGGCTTGCCACAAGGGTAGCGACGGGCTTTGTCCGGGCAGGGGAAGCCGCCGCTCATGTTAGAATCGTTGCAGACTTATTCCATTCAGGACCGCGTGATGAAAAAAATCGTGATTGCCAGCCGCGAGAGTCGTCTGGCCATGTGGCAGGCCGAACATATCAAATCCCGCCTGGAGAGCTTATATCCGGAGCTGGAAGTTGAAATTCTGGGTATGACCACGCGTGGTGACCAGATTCTCGACGTAACCCTGTCCAAGATCGGCGGCAAGGGGCTGTTCGTCAAGGAGCTGGAAGTCGCGATGCTGGAAGGGCGTGCCGATCTGGCCGTGCACTCGATGAAAGATGTGCCCATGGCGCTGCCCGAGGGTTTTGCCCTGCCGGTGATCTGCGAACGTGAAGACCCGCGGGATGCTTTCGTCTCCAATGCTTATGCCAATCTGTCCGAATTGCCGCATGGCGCGGTGGTGGGCACGGCCAGCTTGCGGCGCGAGTCGCAGATCCGCGCCCAGTTTCCGCATCTGGTGATCAAGCCCTTGCGTGGCAATGTGCAGACGCGGCTGGCCAAGCTGGATGGCGGCGAATTTGACGCCATTATTCTCGCCGCAGCCGGCCTTAAGCGTCTGGGTCTGGGCGAGCGTATACGTTGTGAGTTGTCGCCATCGGAAAGCCTGCCCTCCCCGGGCCAGGGCGCGCTGGGCATCGAGATCCGCGCCGAGCGCGAGGATCTCAAGGTGCTGCTTGCGCCGCTGAATGATGCCGATACTCACGACTGTGTGCTGGCCGAGCGTGCCTTGTCGCGCCAGCTAGGCGGCAGTTGCCAGATCCCGCTGGGTGGTTTTGCCACGCTAAGCGATGAGGTGATTACCCTGGGTGGTTTTGTTGCCTATCCGGATGGCTCGCTGATGCTGACCGCCAGCGCCAGTGCACCGCGTCACTACGCGGATGCATTGGGGCGGGCGGTGGCCAAGAAGCTGCTGCAAGACGGCGCTGCCGATGTCATCAGCGCCGTACTGGCCGATAGCTAAGCATGAGGCCGGTGCTGCTCACTCGCCCGGCGGCGCAATGCGCGCCACTGGCGGCAAAGTGCGCCGCTGCCGGCTTGAGTGTCCATGTGTTTGCGCCGCTTGAGCTGGTGCCGGATAAGGACGCATTGGTGCAGCTACCGGCTTTGGCGGCTGCGGCCGACTGGCTGATTCCGGTGAGCCCCGGTGCCATTGATATGATGTGGCCGGCTCTGGCCGGGTGCTTGCCTGATCGTGTGCAACTGGCCTGTGTCGGCAAGGGCAGTGCCGCACGGCTGGCGGCGCTTGCCGGGCGTGCCGTGTTGCACCCCGAGGCGGGCAGCGATAGTGAAGCGCTGCTTGCGCTGCCGCAATTGTCCGACTTGAGCGGGCAAACGGTATTGATTGTGCGCGGTGAAACCGGACGCGCGCTGCTGGCCGATACGCTGGCGGCGCGTGGCGCAAAGATTCTTTTGTGCGAGGCGTACCGGCGCGTGCCATGCGACCCGGGCTGGGGTCGTCTGCCTGCCGAAATGGCACAGGCGACGCTGCTTGTCACTTCATCCGATATTGCCCGTGCACTGTTTAGCTCTGCACCGGCAGAGCGGCGCGGCTGGCTGGCCCGCCAGCATTTCGTCACGCTGCACCCGCGCATTAGCGAGGTATTGCTGGCGCTGGGGGCAAGCGAGATCGTGACGGCTGCAGATGCCAGCGACGAGGCGCTGCTAGCGGCGCTGGCGGCGTGTTAAGCCAGTTGCCGGAGCAAGGCGGCAACCGCGGGTTTGTGTAGCGCATCCGGCACATAACACAGACCGATACGGCGCCGGTAAGGTGCGGCAGCCAGTTGTGCCGTGTCCAGTTTTTCCGCTAACGAGGCGGGTAGCCAGGCGATACCTGCCCCGCTTGCCACCAGTTGCGCAGCCAGGCGCAGCGAGCCGGCACGCATGGGTTGTGCCGGTGCATAGCTGCCGAGCAGGGCCAATAGCCGCTGCTGCGAGTCGTGTGCTGGGCACATCACCCATGTTTCCTGTTTCAGCTCCTGCGGCGTCACGTCCTTGCCGCTGCGCACATGTCCTGGCGGCAGTGCCAGCACGAAGTTTTCCTCCGCCAAGGGCAGAAACAGTTCGTCTTCGCAGCGCAGCGTCTCGCAGGCAAGACGAAGGTCACCGCTACACCCCTCTTCCAGTGTCAGGACGATGCCGGCGGTTTCCAGCGCCGCGCGCAGCACCCTATCGACCTGGCTGTCGCCCAGATCCGCTGCTATCCCCAGCGCCAGTTCCTGCCCCGCTTCACCCTGTTTGAAACTGGCGCTCAGCGCTTCCGCATCGGCAATCAGCTTCTTGGCCTGTGGAAACAGGCGGCGCGCGGCATCGGAGGCCTCGACGCCGCGCGGCAGGCGTTTGAACAGCAGCGTTCCCAGCTCGGCTTCAAGCTGGCGCAGCGTGGCGGAGAGGGTGGGCTGGGTGACGGCTAAGCGGTCGGCGGCCAGCGTGATGTTGCGCTCTTCAAAAACTGCGACAAAGGCGCGCAGTTGGCGGATATCCATAGAAATGTCCGATGGCAGTAAGGGGAAAAAACGATTTTTCTTCGGGAGTGACGCCGACTATAGTGCAGCACATCGGTTGTTGCCATCAATGCTTTCTATTTCAGGAATCCATCATGAACAAACCCCTTATTGTGATTACTGGTGCCAGCTCCGGCTTCGGTGCTGCCTGCGCCCGTCTGTTCTCGTCGCGCGGCTATCCCTTGCTGCTGCTGGCGCGTCGTATCGAGCGCCTGCAGGAGATGGCCCTGCCCGATACCCTGTGCCGCGAAGTCGATGTGACCGACCGCGCTGCACTGGATACGGCCGTGCGCGAGGCGGAGGCACAATTCGGCCCGGCCGACCTGATCGTCAACAACGCCGGGCAGATGCTGCTGGGCAAACTGTCCGAGCAGGATCCGGCTGAGTGGGAGCGCATGCTGGACGTCAACGTCAAGGGTGTACTCAACGGCATCCATGCCGTGTTGCCGGGCATGCTCTCGCGCCGCCACGGTACCATCATCAATATCAGCTCGATTGCCGGGCGCAAGACCTTCCCCAACCATGCAGCCTATTGCGGTACCAAGTTCGCCGTGCACGCGATTTCGGAAAACCTGCGCGAGGAAGTGGCACTGCAGGACGTGCGCGTGATCACTATCGCGCCCGGTGCGGCCGAGACCGAGCTGTTGAGCCATACCACCAGCGAGGCGATCAAGGACGGCTACAACGCGTGGAAAGAACAGATGGGCGGTGTGATCTCGGCCGAAGATATCGCCGAGGCGGTGCGCTTCGCCTACGAGCAGCCGCAAAACCTGTGCATACGCGAGATCGTGCTGGCTGCAACACGGCAGGAGCCGTAAGGCCGAGCCGATTATCGAAGGTTTGTTCTGTGTGCCGCAGGTGCCATTTCCGGCACCTGTTTTTATTGGTGATGCGGATAGTCTGGTTTAGGAGGAGAAGTTGTTTATGCATAGTGAAGTCACGGTCATTGGCCTGGGTGCCATGGGGTCGGCACTGGCGCGTGCCTTGCTGCAGGCTGGCAAGCGGGTGACCGTCTGGAATCGGTCCCGGGTCAAGGCCGAGGGATTAGCAGTGGCCGGGGCGCGGGTAGCAGGCAACGCAGCATCCGCCATCGCCGACAGCCCGGTATGTCTGGTCTGTGTCGACAATTACACGGTGTCCAACAGCATACTGGGCAGCGATGAAGTTGCAGCCGCCCTCAGCGGCAAGCTGCTGGTTCAGCTCTCGACCGGCGGCCCGCAAGAAGCGCGTGAGAGTGAACAGTGGGCGCATGCACGTGGTGCCTGCTATGTCGATGGCGCGATTCTGGCCTTCCCGCCGCAGATGGGTAGCCATGAAGCCAGTATTATTGCTTCCGGCGCTGCTGCCGCCTTCGATCAGGCGGCACCGCTGCTGAAACTGCTGGCGCCTAGTCTGAGCTATCTGGGCGAGCGGATCGGGGCGGCATCGGCGCAGGATTGTGCCGTGGCCGCCTATTTTGCCGGTGCCCTGCTCGGGGCTTTGCATGGTGCGCGTATCTGCGAAGCGGAAGGGCTGCGGGTGGATGAATTTTGCTGCATGCTGTCGGACATCTCGCCGCTGCTTGGCGGGGATATCCGCCATCTGGGTGCCGTGATTCAGGCGGAAAACTACGGTGAGCCGCAGGCATCGCTGAAAACCTGGACGGCGGCCATTACCCGCCTGGAGCGCCATGCACAGCAGGTCGATATTCACCGGGGGTTTCCCGAGTTTGCATCGTCAATATTCAGGCAGGGTGTCGATGCCGGTCTTGGCGCTCAGGAGGTTGCTGCTTTGATCAAGGTGCTGCGGGCAGCATCTTGATTTGCTGAGCCTGTTCACGACTCGCAAGATTGTGAACAGGCTCCCAGATCGGCTGATCAAGGCTTACAGCGGCTCCAGTACCGCCCGTACCCGCTTGCCGCGGTTGTAGTCGATATGGCTGACAGCCGTTTGCAGTGCCGGCTTGCCGCTGCGCGCTTCATAGGTGGCTAGCACGCGCGAGACGTAGTTGCGTGTTTCGGGGTAGGGCGGGATGGTGTTCTTGTATTTCTTAACTGCCCCTTCGCCGGCGTTATAGGCGGCGATGACCAGCGGCATATCGTGGTTGAACAGACCCAGTAAAAACTTCAGGTAGCGGGCGCCGGCACGGACATTGGCGTTCGGATTGGTCAGGTCGGCCACGCCGAAGCGTTCGCCGGTTTCCGGGATGACCTGCATCAGGCCGATTGCGCCTTTGGGCGACACGGCCAGCGCGTCATAGCCCGATTCCACGCTGACAATGGAATGCAGCAACTGGGCATCGAGCTTCATCTCGCGCGCGACCTTGTTGATCATCTTGTTATAGGGTGCGCTGACGCTGGCCTTGATCAGGCGCGGCTCGGCGGAGGGCAGGCCGCTAAGCGGCGTGCGTGCTGCCGTGGCGATATCGCGGCTAAGGGTCGTGCCAAGGCCGGGGCGGGTTGCATCGGCCAGGGCATCGTATTTTCGTACGGCCAGCTCGGCTGGCGGGCTCTTCTGGAAAAGTTGGTAACGTTCATCCAGCTTTTTGGGGGCGAGGTGAACTTGTCCTGCATTGTCTACATAGCCATACAGATCCGCATGGGCGGCGGAGGCTAGCGTAAACGACGCAGCTATCAAAGAGCAGAGGATAAATCGGTTCATTGATAACATCTCGTGATAAGACCTTGATTAGCATAGCAAATATGCGCAATGTCTACATGGATATTATCGTTCTTGCACCGCAGTAATATTATCTATTCGCGATGGTAGGGGTGGTTGTTGAGGATGGAATAGGCGCGATAAAGCTGTTCGGCCAGCATCACACGCACCATGCCATGCGGCAAAGTCATGGCCGACAGCTGCAGCAGGACATCGGCTTTCTGTTTCAGCTCGGCCGACAATCCATCGGCGCCGCCGATGATAATGGTGATGTCGTCGCCACCGGCCATCCAGTCTTTCATGGCGCCGGCCAGCTGTACCGAAGTCCAGTTTTTGCCGCGTTCGTCCAGCACCACCAGCTTGGTGCGCGGGGCAATCGCGGCGATCAGGCGCTCGTGTTCGGCTGCAATGCCTTTTTCAGTCGTGACGCCACCACCGCGTTTTTCCGGCTTGATTTCCTTGAGTTCGAAGCTGATGTCGCGGCCGAAGCGCTTGGCGTAGTCGCCAAAGGCTTCATCGACCCAGCGAGGCATCTTGGTGCCGACGGCGAGCAGGGTAATTTTCATGGATGGGAAATCCGGGGCTCGGCACCCGGGATCCGGGTGGGAGTCGACGGCTGATGCCGGAAAATCCCTGATCCCGAGCCCCGGGTCACGCGGTTTAGGCAGCCGACCAGGGCTTGCCGCCGACCGGGGTGAACGATGGCTTCTGGCCGCCCCACAAGGCTTCCAGATCATAGTAGTCGCGCACGGCAGGCAGCATCACATGGATGACTACGTCGCCGGCATCTACCAGTACCCATTCGCCGCTTTCATGGCCTTCGGTACCGACCAGATCTACGCCGGCTTCTTTCAGCGTAACGGCTACGCTATTGGCCAAAGCCTTGACCTGGCGATTGGAGTCGCCGGTGCAGACGATCAGATGCTGGAACAGCGAGGTCAGCTCGCTGGTGTCCAGTGTGACGATGTTCTTGCCCTTGACGTCTTCCAGAGCGGTCACGGCCAGTTTTACGATTTCTTGAATATTGTCCATATTTCCTTGATTCCAATGATGGGCACATGGACGCGTACGGACGGGTCAGAGGTGCCGCGATAAAGAGCGCGAGCCGCAGGTTGCGGCCTGTATGTCACGCTAGGTGTTCCGGTAGAGCTGCTGCGCCCGGATATAGTCCAGTACGGCAGCGGGAACGAGGCCGGACACATCGGCGCCGGCAGCAAGCCGGGCGCGGATGTCCGTCGCCGAAACGTCGACCGGAGCCAACGTCAGGGCGCGGATTGTACCGGAAGGCGTTCGTTTTGAAAAATCAGACACTTGGCGCGCTTGCCATTGCGCGCGGATGGCGGGTGCCAGATGCGCGGGATCGAAGCCCGGGCGCAGGGCGACGGCGAGGTTGGCCAGGGTGAAAATGGCCTGCCAGCGATGCCAGCTGGCAAGCCTGGCCAGCGAGTCGCCGCCTATCAGACACCACAGCTCATCCTGTGGCGTGAGCTCGCTGCGCAACTCCTCTAGTGTCTCGACGGTATAGGCATTTTTGCCGCGGCGTATTTCCCTGTCGTCAGCGATAAGTCCAGGCTCGCCGGCAATTGCCAGGTGCACCATGTCCAGCCTTTGGCTGGCGCTGGCATGAGGGCCATGGTCGCGGTGATAGGGCAGGCCGGCCGGCACCAGTCTCACCTCGTCCAGCTTTAATTCGTCGCGCAGCGCGCAGGCCAGACGCAGATGGGCACAGTGGAAGGGGTCGAAGGTGCCGCCATACAGGCCGATACGCCTCATGGAAGATCTGGCGTGTCGGCGTAGCCGTCCACGATGACGGTCAGCGCCCCGGTGGCCGGGCTAATGACCAGTCCGTGCACCGGAATATCGCGCGGCATCAGCGGATGGTTGCGTACGGTGTCGACCGTGTGGCGCACGCTGTCTTCGACATTGTCGAAGCCCTTGAGCCAGCTATCCAGATTGATGCCGGCGGCGCGCAAGGTGGCGAGTGTGTCCGGGCTGACACCGCGCTCGACGGCATTATCCAGCACCTGTTTGGGGTCGATGGCATTCATGCCGCAATCGTGGTGGGCGACGACACAGATTTCTTCCGCCCGCAGCTGGTAAACGGCGATTAGCAGGCTGCGCATCACCGAGCCCCATGGGTGGGTGACCAAGGCGCCGGCGTTCTTGATCAGTTTGGCATCGCCGTTTTTCAGCCCCATGGCCTTGGGCAGCAGTTCGACCAGACGGGCATCCATGCAGGCCAGCACCGCCAGATTCTTGTCGGGGACCTTGTCGGTGCGAAATTTTTCGTATTCGCGGCTAGTGACGAACTCGTGGTTGTGTTCGAGCAGGGCGTGCAACACGCGCATTCGTTTCTCTCCTGGCCTCAGTGGAATAGAGGCTCTATTTGCGGCGCATCCTACCATCAAGCATGCCGGTCAGGTAGCCGCTGCATGCGGCCTTACCAGCGCGAGGCATGGTCTTCGGTGACGCCGGTCAGCGCGCTGACGATGTGGCGCGCACCGCTTGCCGGATCCAGCAACACCCCGCTGAAGGTGCCGATGGGCTGCACATAGCGGCTGGCGGCAATCAGCAGATTCTTGTTTTCGCTGCGTATGCCTTCCGGAGTGAAACGCAGGTCGACCAGACCATCGTCGCTATGGATATGCCACGGCGCCATCGGGTCGGCCGGGCTGTAATCAAAGCGCACCTTGCCGACGCGCAGCAGTTTGCCGTGCAGCCAGATGGCGTTTTCGGCATCGCCCATATAGCCGTCCTGCAGATTGAAGCCCAGTTCGTGATTATGTGCACTGGCCCAGCGCCACGCGGTATGGCGGGCGAGCAGACCGTTGGAGGCGTCCAGGCTGGCGATGGCACCATCCAGCGAATAACGGCTGCCGTTGGTGTCGGCATAGCCGCTGACGGACAGTCCGCCGGTCTTGTGGGTCGAATGCGCCAGATGGTTGGCCGGCGCAATAGCGCACAGGGTCGGCACTTCGGGGGCTAGCGTGATATGGGCGGCGATGCGTAGCGCCGGGGTGCGTACCTCGAGCAGCATGCGGCCAGCTTCGCGGGTGAAGACCAGCTTGCCGCCACCGGCGCAAAAACGGGCGTGGCCGAAGGCGCGGTCTTCTATTTTGGCCGACAGACCCGGCAGGCCATCGGCCGAGAAGCTGGCCGTGACCTCGCGCTTCTGGCGGTCGAACAGATAGGCAAAAGCGGTGCTGCACCAGCCCAAGTCGACCACGGCGACGCCGATAAAGTAGTTGTCGTGGGCAAAAGCGGCATACTGCCAGCGTTTATGGTGCAGCTTGCGGGTGAGGCGGTGCCAGGGCGCAAGCGTCAAAGGCTGCCAGCTGAGCATGCCAACCGTGCCCTGATACATGCCGAAGGCGGGAATCCCGCGCTCGTGAACCAGACGGGACGGCGCGGGCAAAAGCGGTGAGGGGTCCATCTATCTGGGGCGCGGGCTTGATCCGCCGCCCGGTAGTCGAAGATGTGCCCGAGTTTACAGCAGATTAAGCGGGATTTTCAGATAGGCGACCCCATTTGTATCTTTGGGCGGCATTTCACCTGCGCGGATATTGATCTGAACCGAGGGCAGGATCAGCACCGGCATGGCAAGGCCGGCATCGCGTTGCTGGCGCATGGCGATGAATTCATGTTCGCCGACCCGTTCATTCAGGTGGATATTGCGTGCCCGCTGCTCGCCCACCGTACTTTCCCATTGTGCCGCGCGCCCCTCGGGCGGGTAGTCGTGACACATAAAGAGGCGGGTGTCGTCCGGCAGGCTTAATAAGTGCTGCGCCGAGTGATAGAGTGCTGCCGCGTCGCCACCGGGAAAGTCGCAGCGGGCGCTGCCCACGTCCGGCATGAACAGCGTGTCGCCGACAAAGACGGCATCCCCGATGTGATAGGCCATATCGGCCGGGGTATGGCCCGGCACATACAGCGCCCGCGCCGTTAAGGTGCCGATGCTAAACGCCTCGCCGGCGCTAAATAGATGGTCGAACTGGCTTCCGTCACAGGCAAAGCCGGGCTCCAGATTGAAGATCCGGCTGAAGCTGGCCTGTACCTTGCCTATCTGGTCGCCGATGGCGGTCTTGCCGCCTAATTGTTGTTTGAGCCAGGCGGCGGCGGACAGATGGTCGGCATGGGCATGGGTTTCCAGTATCCAGTCTACTGTCAGTTTTTGTTCCCGGATAAAGTCGACCAGCTGCTGGGCCGAGGTGGTGCGGGTGCGGCCCGATTTGGGATCGTAGTCGAGCACCGGGTCGATGATGGCTGCGTGTCCGCCTGCCTGATCGTAAACCACATAGCTGATGGTCCAGGTCGCAGGATCGAAGAAGGCTTGTACAGGGGTTTTCATCTGGCGGCGCTCCCATTTCTGCTGGTGATAGTTAAACTATATTGAAAAACAATATATTTGTAAATATAATAAAGACTCTGTGTCAGAGGTAAGATCATGGATATGAATTTGCTGCGGGAAAATGCGTCCCGCGCTGCCGG
>NZ_RJTZ01000073.1:0-17397 GCF_024343515.1 Aquitalea sp. S1-19
GAACCGCGCAGCCGGCGGCGCTTTTGGCCTGGCCGGCGTGGCGCTGACCGCGGTCTCGCGGCACTGATGCAGAACGGGCGGCCCACGGGCGGCCAAAATTGAAGAATCGGATTGGTAGCGGCCATCAGGCCGCTGCCGCAACACACGGAGATAGAGATGGCACTCGTTTCGATGCGACAGCTGCTGGACCATGCGGCAGAATTTTCCTATGGCCTGCCGGCGTTCAACGTCAATAACCTCGAGCAGATGCGCGCGATCATGGAAGCGGCCGACAAGTGCGACGCACCGGTGATCGTGCAGGCTTCGGCCGGTGCCCGCAAATACGCCGGCGCCCCGTTCCTGCGCCATATGATTCTGGCGGCCATCGAAGAATTCCCGCATATCCCGGTGGTGATGCACCAGGATCACGGCACCAGCCCGGACGTATGCCAGCGCTCGATCCAGCTCGGCTTCTCCTCGGTGATGATGGACGGCTCGCTCAAGAGCGATGGCAAGACTCCGGCCGACTACGCCTACAACGCCGATGTGACCCGCACCGTGGTCAACTTCGCCCACGCCTGCGGCGTGTCGGTGGAAGGCGAGATCGGCTGCCTGGGTAGCCTGGAAACCGGCATGGCCGGCGAAGAAGACGGTGTGGGCGCCGAAGGCGTGCTCGACCACAGCCAGCTGTTGACCGACCCGGAAGAAGCCGCCCAGTTCGTCAAGGACACCGGCGTCGATGCGCTGGCGATCGCCATCGGCACCAGCCACGGCGCGTACAAGTTCACCAAGAAGCCAACCGGCGACGTGCTGCGCATCGACCGCATCAAGGAAATCCACGCCCGCATCCCCAACACCCATCTGGTGATGCACGGCTCTTCCAGCGTGCCGCAAGAATGGCTGCAGATCATCAATGAATTCGGCGGCGAGATGCCGGAAACCTACGGCGTACCGGTAGAAGAAATCGTCGAAGGCATCAAGTACGGCGTGCGCAAGGTGAATATCGACACCGACCTGCGCCTGGCCTCGACCGGCGCGGTGCGCCGCTTCCTCGCGCAGAACCCGAAGGAATTCGACCCGCGCAAGTTCCTGATCGCATCGACCAACGCCATGCGCGATATCTGTATCGCCCGCTATGAAGCGTTTGGTGCCTGTGGCCAGGCCAGCAAGATCAAGGCGCTCAACCTCGACACCATGGCCGAACGCTATGCCAAGGGTCAGTTGGTACAGATCGTCAAGTAAGCTGGCCGCGTCCACACACAACAACGCCGCGCCCTTCGGGGACGCGGCGTTTTTCATGGCGGCGCCACGACCTAGTTCGGGATTTTCACCCTGTCTTCGTCGAAGTCACCCTTCTCCGCGCCGGCATGGCAGGCGACACAGTTGGCTGCGCTGCCCACTGATTTTCGCCGCCACACGTCAGCCCTCACTTCATCGTGCTTGCGGATAAACCATGCAGTGGTCGAGATGCGTGGCGGCTCGCCCGCCTTGGCGGATGGCTCCAGCGCCAGGCGGTTGACGCTAGAGGTGGCGGCGAGAAAGTCGCGGATGGCCTGCTCGTCCGCCTTGTCCAGCGTCGCATTGCTGCCGTAGTGATTTTTCAGCGTGTCCATCTGCTGCTTCCATGCTGCCGGCGGCAACAGCCCCGGCGGATAGGCGATATGGCAGCTGCCGCATTCAGCGCGCCAGACCTTGGGCGCAGACAGGGGCACTGACAGCTGCTTGGGACGCTTGTATTTTTTCTCGCCATGGTGCTCACCGTCGTCATCCGCTACGGCGAAACCGGCCCCCAGCGTCAGCAGGAGCAGGGCAAGACCGAGGGCTCTGGCTTTCATCTCCATCCCCTTATTTGACCGTGATGATCCAGCTGACGAAATCGCCCTTTTCCTGCGTCGTGCACTCGCGCTTGAACACATCGTCACAGTTGCGGCGGAACCACTTTTCCACCTTCTTCATATCGGTGAAGCGGTCGGCCTGCGCCGACGGTGCCAGCGCATCAACCTTGCGGAAAGCCGGCGTCTTGCCAGCCTGTTTCGGGTTGGCCGTATGGCAGGTGGTGCAGCTCATGGCCTTGCCGCTAGCCTGCGACTGGCTGTAATACAGCGCCTTGCCACGCTCGGCAGAAAAGCCGGCAAACTTCGGGTTTTCCTGGCGTACCTGCTGCTCGTAACTCTTGAGCAGACCGGCGGGGGTTTCGGCTTGCACCACGCCTGCCAGCAGGCAGGCCAGCACGATCAGCGGATATTTCATCGACTTTCTCCCTTGCGTTCAATGCCTTCAGAATACGCAGCCAAGCTTAAGCACCCATTAAGGGGGTAAACAGTCATGTACTTAATGGTGCGTTAAGCCGTACTGGATAGATTGATGGCATTGAAACGACCGCAGGATTCCGCCATGAACCCCTTCTCGCGCTTCCGCCTCTACCACTGGCTATTGGCCATCGTCTTTGGCGCAGCCTATCTCACCGGTGACGATGCCGAACTGGCCCATGTCTGGCTGGGCTACGGCCTGATCGTGCTGCTGGCCATCCGTCTGCTGCTGGCCATTGCCCGCAGCCGCGGCTTTCCCGCGCTACTGCCATCCGCCAGCCTGTGGAAAAAACCGGGCAGCGCACTGGCCGGCAAGGTGCTGACGCTGGGCCTGGTGCTGGGCTTTGTCTCCACTCTGGTCATCGGCGTGACCATGATAGACAACCGCGCGGCGCTGTCCGAAGGGCTCTCCACCGTGATTCCGGCGGCACAGGCCGACGATGACGGCGACTACGATGACGCAGGCGGCAGCGGCGGTCTGCTCAAGGATGCCGACGAGGTGCATGAATGGCTGGCCAACGCCACCCTGGCGCTGGTCGGCCTGCACCTGGGCTGGCTGCTGCTCTACCGCCGCCGTCAGGCCTGGACCATGCTGGGCGGCAAGCCGACACCGCCCACCGGCCCGCGCACGCAAACGCCAACCGGCCCCGCGCCCGGCAATCCGGACAGCCATACCCTGCAGCTGCGCGTGACCGACATCCGGCGCGAAACCGCCGACGCCGTCAGCATCCGCTTCGAAGTGCCCGAGGCCCTGCGCCCACGCTTCGCCTACCGTGCCGGCCAGTTCCTGACACTGGCAGTCCCCCTGCCGCAGGGCAAGCAGTGGCGCTGCTATTCCTTCTCCAGCACGCCGGATGCCGCGCAGCCGCGCATCACCGTCAAGCACGTCGCAGGGGGCCAGGTCTCGGGCTGGCTCAATAGCGAACTGAAAACCGGCGACATGCTGGAGGTGATGCCGCCGGCCGGCCGCTTTGTGGTGGAACACGCGGGTGGCGACCTGCTGCTGATCGCCGCCGGCAGCGGCATTACGCCGGTGTTCTCCATCTTGGGCGAGGCTCTGGCCGGCAGCAATGCCCGCATCCGGCTGATCTACGCCAACCGCGACGCGGATTCGGTCATCTTCGCATCCGAGCTTGAACGCCTGCAGCTGGCCTACCCGGAGCGCCTGTTTGTCCACCATCACTTGGATGCGCGCGACGGCCGTCTGGAGAGCGCCGCGCTGGCGGGCCTGGCTAGCGGCTGGCAGCAGGCCGAGGCCTTTATCTGCGGCCCCGCCCCCTTTATGCAGACAGCCGAGGCGGCGCTGCACGGGCTGGGCATGGATGCGGCGCGCATCCATGTCGAGCGTTTCGGCCAGCCGGCAACCGGTAGCGCCGATGGCAAGGTGGCCAGCACCACGCTGCATGTGGAAATGGGTGGACACGCGCACCGGCTGGAGACCAAACCGGGCGAGCTGCTGCTGGACAGCATGGAACGCACCGGACTCAAGCCGGCAAGCGGCTGCCGCGCTGGCGCTTGCGGCGCCTGCAAGTGCAAGGTGACCGAAGGCAGGGTGAAGCTGCGCGACAATCTGGTGCTGTCCGATGCCGAGCTGGCCGAGGGCTGGACGCTGGCCTGCCAGGCCGAACCTGACAGCCGCACGCTGAAGATCCGCCTCTGAGCCGGGGCAATGCTGCTAAACCGGTAGGGCAATCCGCATTCCGATACGGGAGACCCTGCCGTGAACACACTGCTCAATCTGGCCGGCCGCATCCTGCTGGCCCAGTTTTTCATCCTTGCCGGCCTCAGCAAGATCATCAACTACGACGGCACTGCCGCCTATATGCAGGCCTTTCATGTGCCGACCTCGCTATTGCCGCTGGTCATCCTGCTGGAAGTCGGCGGCGGCACCGCCATCCTTCTGGGCTGGAAAGTGCGCTGGTTTGCTCCGCTGCTGGCGCTGTTTTCCATAATGGCCGCACTGATTTTTCACCATGATTTCAGCAACGAGACGCAATGGATTTTGTTTATCGGTGATCTGTCCACCGCAGGTGGCCTGCTGGTGCTGGCACAAGCCGGCGCACTGGCACCGGCGCTGGATGCCCGCCAGCACCGCTATTAAAACAGGCATGACAAATAGGCACGACGGCAGGTAGCATCATGTCTTCCCGCGACTGTACAGGCATACACATGACCGAGCTGTTGACACCATTCGAGTGGTTTTTCGTGATTTTGCTGGCGCTGGTGCCGCTGGCCGGCATGGCTTTTCATTTGTGGGTGATGTTCGCCGGCCACGGCAAACGCAAGGAGGATGAGCAATGAGCATGGATGTCATTGATTTCGAGATCTTCGGCGAGAGCATGCAGTATGTCGAGGTCGAACTGGACCCGGGCGAGGCCGCCGTGGGCGAAGCCGGCGCGATGTACTACATGGAAGACGGCATCGCGATGGACACCGTGTTCGGTGATGGCTCGACCGGCCAGTCCGGCCTGATGGGCAAGCTGATGGGCGCGGGCAAACGCCTGCTGACCGGCGAATCAGTCTTTACCACGGTATTTGTCAATGAAGGCAGCAGCAAGCGTAAGGTGGCATTCTCCGCCAGCTATCCGGGCAAGATCATCCCCATCCATTTGCTGGAACTGGGCGGCACGCTGATTGCACAAAAAGACAGCTTTTTATGCGCAGCCAAGGGTGTCAGCCTCGGCATCGCGCTGCAAAAACGCCTCGGCGCCGGCCTGTTCGGCGGCGAGGGTTTTATCATGCAGAAACTGGAAGGCGACGGTTATGCCTTCCTGCACGCTGGCGGCACGCTGACCCAGCGCCGGCTGGCACCGGGCGAGACGCTGCGCGTCGACACCGGCTGCGTGGTGGCCTACCAGCCCACGATCAGCTTCGATATCGAATACGTCGGCAAGGTAAAGAGCGCATTGTTCGGCGGCGAAGGACTGTTCTTTGCCCGCATGACCGGCCCGGGCACGGTGTGGCTGCAAAGCCTGCCGCTATCGCGCATGGCCGACCGCATTATCGCCTCAGCCCCCAAGGCCGGCGGCAGCAGCGAACAGGGCGGCCTGCTGGGCGGCTTTGGCGGCATACTGGGCAAGGACTAGTCCCTGCCTTGAACGGCCGGAAAGCACATCGCCCGCATCAGCGGGCGATGGTTTTTAAAGCCGGGACGCCAGATTACTTGCCGGCGGGCACGCCCAGCTTGCTACGCCGCGCCTGCACCGCTTCGGCCAGCATCTTCAGCAGGTTTTCGGTGTCACTCCAGCCTATGCAGGCATCGGTAATGCTCTGGCCGTATTTCAGCTCGCAACCGGGCTTCAGATCCTGACGGCCAGCCTCCAGATGGCTTTCGACCATCACGCCGTAAATATGACTGTTGCCGGCAGCCATCTGCCCGGCCACATCCTGCGCCACTTCCATCTGGCGGCGATAGTCCTTGCGGCTGTTGGCGTGGCTGAAATCCACCATCAGCTTCTGTGCCAGACCCACGCCAGCCAGCTCGGCGGCGGCGGCATTCACATGCTCGGCCGAATAGTTGGGCTCCTTGCCGCCACGCAGAATCACATGGCAATCCGGATTGCCGCCGGTTTCGACAATGGCGGAGTGGCCGGCCTTGGTCACCGACAGGAAGTGGTGCGGCGCGCTGGCCGCACGGATGGCGTCGATAGCGATGCGGAGATTGCCATCGGTGCCGTTCTTGAAGCCGACCGGGCACGACAGGCCGGACGCCAGCTCGCGGTGTACCTGGCTTTCGGTGGTGCGAGCACCGATTGCGCCCCAGCTGATCAGATCGGCGAAATACTGCGGGGTAATCATGTCGAGGAATTCAGTCGCCGCCGGCATTCCCATCTGGTTCAGCTCAAGCAGCAAACGGCGGGCAATGCGCAGGCCGGCATTGATATCGAAGGACTCGTCCATGCGCGGGTCGTTGATCAGCCCTTTCCAGCCCACCGTAGTGCGCGGCTTTTCAAAGTAGACACGCATGACCACCACCAAGTCGCGGCTATACGCCTCGCGCAGCGCCAGCAAGCGGCTGGCGTACTCTTTGGCCGCCTGGGTGTCGTGAATGGAGCAGGGGCCGATCACCACCAGCAGGCGGTCGTCTTCACCGCGCAGCAGGGCGCTGATTTCGCGCCGGGTGTGGTAGATCACTTCGGAGGCCGGCTCGGTCAGCGGCAATTCATACAGATGCGCGATCGGGGGCAGCAGTTCCTTGATCTGGCGGATTCTGACGTCGTCGGTTTGTCGTTGCATGGTGGCGCTTCCTTTTGTTCTTGATCTGTTGCAAGAACAATACCCGTACCACGGCGACACGCCAAGCCCTTGTCGCAAATGTCATTTTATTGATTGGCAATTTAAATGCGCAAAAGCATTTAAAAATTCAAAAATATGCCCACGTTAGTGTTTATTTTTGGCCTGTATACAGAATAACCCCCGCAAAAAAGCAAAAAGGCCAAGACACATCATCAAGTGTCCCGGCCTCATACCGCAAGTATGCTTTCTGGTTTTAGTCTGCGTACTGGCGCTTCATGCGTTCACGACGCTCTTGCGCCTCGACCGACAAGGTTGCCGTCGGGCGTGCCATCAGGCGGCGCAGACCGATGATTTCACCGGTATCTTCGCAATAGCCATAGGAGCCGTCTTCGATCTGGCGCAAGGATGCCTGGATCTTCTGCAACAGCTTGCGTTCACGGTCACGGGTACGCAACTCGAGCGCATACTCTTCTTCCAGCGTGGCACGGTCGGCTGGATCCGGCGTCGATTCCTGCTCTTGCAGGTGATTGGCCGTGGCATTGGCGTTGTTCACCAGTTCCTGCTGCATTTGCAGCAGCAGCTCTTTGAAAAACTCGAGCTGGTCGGCGTTCATGTAATCTTCGCCATCCCAGTTGAGGATTTCCTGTTCGGTCAGTTTGGCCATAATGGGTTCTTCCAGCTAGAGAGTGGGCAGACAGGCGTGGAAGATTACCGACGGCATGGCCAAAAGGCAACATTTACTGGCCTAGCCTGCCAATAAGGGGTCGGAATCTGCACGCATTTATAGTTCTGTCTCAGGGCGGGGACAAGCTGTTCTGCCTCTGCCCCGAGAAAGTTTGTCTGTAGTACTTACTTCTGGCTTAAGACCCATTTGGCCAATGCCTTAACATCTGCGTCGGAAATCTGCGGGTTAGGCGGCATCGGCACCGGTCCCCACACGCCAGAACCACCGGCCTTGATCTTGCCGGCCATCTTGGCTTCAGCACCTTTGTCGCCCGCATAACGGGCAGCAACGTCTTTATAAGACGGGCCGACCAGCTTCCTGTCGACCGCGTGGCAGGCCGTACAGTTGTTTTTTTGCGCCAGTTGCAAGTTGGCCATGGCCGGCATCGCCATCACGCTCAACAATACAGCCAGCAATAGAGACTTGCGCATACATCATCCTTATCATTATCCGGCATACCCGATACAGAGCCGGGCATGCCTTGCCGCATTAGAACGCCAGTTGCAATTGCTGGAGGAAAGTCTGCTCCAGAAAGCGAACCGGCAACATCAGGATCACCTGCAGCACCAAGAGCAGCAACAGGGGCGACAGATCCGCCCCGCCGATACGCGCCCGCGAAAAGGGTGCCAAAAATGGTCGGGTCAGCGCAGACAGCATCGGCGCCAGCGGATTATACGGATTTACCCAGCTCATAATGGCCTGTACCAGCACCGCACCCATCAACAAATATACAGATTGGGTAAAAAGCGTCAACACAGACAGCAAAGCCAGGCCCAGCCAGGTTTGCGGCGCGGCAAAATTGAACGGCATCGGGCCCAACAGGAGTACGGTACTAATCGAGACCAGGCCGACCAGCCAGGCAATGAACATGGTTGCCGTATCATAACCGCGCACGCTGGGCAGCAAGCGGCGCAGCGGCAGCACGGCAAAATTGGTCGCCGCCATCACAAATTGCGCCAGCGGGTGGGTAAACGGCATGCGCACCACCTGCAAGTAAAAGCGCAGCAGCAAGACCAGCACAAACAGATCGGCAACGGTACGGATCAGGAATTGCAGGGTATTGATCAGCATCTCAGTCCTTGCTCAGCTCATGGCCCAATTCGACCGAACGCACGCGGCAATCCACTGCGCCGGCCTTGATTGCCGTCTTGACTCCATCGGCCTCGAAACGCGCAATGGCGCGCTCGGTGGTGCCGCCTTTGGACATCACATTCTGGCGCAGGGTAGCCACCGGCACAGTGCTCTGGCGAGCCAGTTCGACCGCCCCATCAAAGGTAGCCAAGACCAGGCTGCGCGCTTCGGCCTCGTCAAAGCCGGTTTCCATCGCCGCCTCTATCATGCTTTCGATGAAATAGAACACATAGGCCGGGCCACTGCCGGAAATGCAGGTGATATCGTCGATGCCCGCCTCGTCCTGCAGCCAGACCACACGGCCCACCGCACTCATGATCGCCCCGGCGGCCGCTCTATCATCTTCGCCAAGCACATCGCCGGCATACAAGCCGGACACGCCCTTGCCGACCATGGCCGGTGTATTAGGCATCACTCGCACAATGCGGCTACTGCCCGACAACCAGCGCGACAAGGCCTCTATCCCGACACCGGCCGCGATGGAAATAAGCAGCGCCCCACCCAGGCGCGGCGCCAATGCAAGGCACACCTCTTTCAGGCTTTGCGGCTTGACCGCCAGCAGCACGACATCGTCGCTGGAGAAACTGTCCGGCAGGCCGGCCAGAGCCTCCACGCCATACTGCTCGCCCAGGATCTGGCGCTTGGCACTATCCGGCTCCACCACGCGGATGGCGTGGCCCGGCTGCTTGACCAGGCCGGCAATAATGGCGGTGGCCATATTGCCGCCACCAATAAAGGTGATCTTCATACTGCTCTCCCTTGTGCCGGAATACCGGCGTCAATGTTGATACTGGCGTCCGCCGAAAATGGCCGATCCGACCCGAACCAGCGTACTGCCTTCTTTAATTGCAGCCTCAAGATCGGACGACATGCCCATGGACAAGGTGTCCAGCGCCAGCCCCTGTGTATTCAATGCCACAAGCAGCGTGCGCAACAAGGCAAAGCGGCTGCGCAACAAGGCTTCATCTGCCGTCGGCTCGGGAATGCACATCAGCCCGCGCAAACGCAAACCGGGCAGCGCCGCGACCGCCTGCGCCAATTCCGGCAGCTCCTCCGGCGTGCAGCCGCTTTTGCTTGCTTCGCCCGAAACATTCACTTGCAGCAGGACGTTGAGTGCCGGCAGCTGTGCCGGACGCTGGGCAGACAGGCGTTCGGCTATTTTCAGACGCTCGACCGAATGCACCCAGTGCGCGCTTTCGGCCACCGCCCGCGTCTTGTTCGACTGCAAAGGCCCGATGAAATGCCAGTCTATGGCCAACCCGGCCAGCTCGGCAGCCTTGGCCGACAGCTCCTGCACATAGTTTTCACCAAAGGCACGCTGGCCGGCGGCATAGGCTTCGCGCAAGGCAGATGCCGGAAAAGTCTTGCTGACGGCCAGTAGCGTAATGCTCTCTGGCGGCCGCCCGGCCTCGCCAGCGGCCAAGGCAATGCGTTGATGCACGGCAGACAAGGCCGTGGCAATGGTCTGGCTCATGGAGTGTCCCGTTTGTTCACGTAAAACCGCACCCATGCCCCATGGTATGCATGCCGCAATATCCAAGCAGGGACTCAGCCCTTACAATCTGCGGATAGCCAGCCATGCGGGCAGCAAGTACAGCCCGACTAAAAAATTATTGGGGATTATAAATGCAAATTTCCGAGCTGCTCGCATTCACCGTCAAGAACAAGGCGTCCGACCTGCACCTGTCTGCCGGCCTGTCGCCCATGATACGGGTGCATGGCGATATTCGCCGCATCAACCTGCCGGCGATGGAACAACACGACGTTCATGACATGGTATACGACATCATGAACGACCATCAGCGCAAGGCATTCGAAGAGCATTTCGAGTGCGACTTTTCCTTTGAAATGCCCGGCGTAGCACGCTTCCGTGTCAATGCTTTCCAGCAAAACCGCGGCATGGCGGCGGTATTCCGCGTCATTCCCTCCAAAATCCTGTCGCTGGATGATTTGAACGCCCCCAAGATTTTCAAGGAAATCTCCGAGTTTCCACGCGGTATCGTGCTGGTGACTGGCCCGACCGGCTCGGGTAAATCGACGACGCTGGCCGCCATGGTCGACTATGTCAACGAAAACCACTATTCGCACATCCTGACGGTGGAAGACCCGATCGAATTCGTACATGAAAGCAAAAAGAGCCTGATCAACCAGCGTGAACTGGGCGCACAGACCCACAGCTTTGCCAATGCGCTCAAGTCTGCGCTGCGTGAGGACCCGGATGTGATTCTGGTTGGCGAATTGCGCGATCTGGATACCATACGCCTGGCGCTGACCGCCGCCGAGACCGGCCATTTGGTTTTCGGCACCCTGCACACCAGCAGCGCCGCCAAAACCATAGACCGTATCGTTGACGTCTTCCCCGGTACGGAAAAAGACATGGTGCGCTCCATGCTGTCCGAATCCATCCGTGCAGTCATCTCGCAAAGCCTGCTCAAGACCAAGGACGGAGGCGGACGCGTCGCCGCGCACGAAATCATGCTCGGCACACCCGCCATCCGCAACCTGATACGCGAAAACAAGATCGCACAGATCAATTCGATGATACAGACCGGCCAGCAATACGGCATGCAGACACTGGACCAGTGCCTGCAGGATTTGGTGCGGCGCAATCTGGTCACGTCCGCGGAAGCCCGTACCAAAGCCTCGCAAAAAGATCTGTTCTGAACCAGAAAGCGCCCACTATGCAAAAAGATCAGGCATCCAAGTTTATCCACGAGCTGCTGTCGCATGCCATCGCCCGCAATGCATCCGATATCTTTATTACCGCCGACTTTCCGCCGGCACTCAAGGTCGACGGCAAAATTACACCGGTCGCACCACAGCCGCTGTCCGCGCAACACACGCGCGAGCTGGTGCGCTCGGTAATGAACGACAGGCAGACCGAAGAATTCGAAGCCACACAGGAAGCCAACTTTGCCATCAGCCCGCCGGGCATAGGCCGTTTTCGTGTCAGCGCCTTTATCCAGCAGGGTCAGACCAGCATGGTGCTCAGGAAAATCAATACCGAAATTCCGACCTTTGACCAGCTGGACCTGCCACTCGTGCTGCGTGATATCTCCATGATCAAGCGCGGGCTAATTATTTTTGTTGGCGGCACCGGTTCGGGCAAGTCGACCTCGCTGGCGGCACTGGTCGACTGGCGTAATACCAACAATGCCGACCACATCATCACCATCGAAGATCCGGTCGAATATGTGCATCCGCACAAGAAGTCCATCGTGACCCAGCGTGAAGTCGGCGTCGATACGGAAAGCTGGGAAGTTGCACTGAAAAACACCCTGCGCCAGGCGCCGGACGTGATCCTGATGGGCGAGATCCGCGACCGCGAGACGATGGGCTATGGCCTGCAATTCGCCGAAACCGGCCACCTGTGCCTCGCGACCTTGCACGCCAACAATGCCAACCAGGCACTGGACCGCATCCTCAACTTCTTCCCGGAAGAACGTCACCAGCAGGTGTTGATGGACCTGTCGCTGAATATGAAGGCCATCGTATCGCAGCGCCTGATACCGCATAAATCAGGCAAGGGCAGGGTGGCGGCAGTCGAGATACTGCTCAACAGCCCGCTGATAGCCGACATGATCTTCAAGGGCGATGTCAGCAGTATCAAGGAGGCGATGAGCCGCGGGCGGGAACAGGGCATGCAGACCTTTGACCAGTCGCTGTTCGACCTGTTCGAGGCAGGAAAAATCAGCTACGAAGAGGCGCTGAAAAATGCCGACTCGGTCAACGACCTGCGCCTGAAAATCAAGCTATACAGCGAAGGCGCCAAGAATCACGACCCGCTATCGGGGCTGGATCACCTCGATATCGTATAATCGGCAGCATGCCTACCGATTCTGCTACTTACCGCCTGTTTTTTGCCGTCTGGCCGGACGAGCCTTGTGCCCGCTGGCTGGATGAGCAAGTCGAACATCTGCACCATCAATATGGCGGCCGACAGACTCCGCCACGCCAGCATCACCTGACGCTGGCTTTTGTCGGGGAAGTGGCCCATAGCCAGCTGACGATCGTCGAAGCCATAGGCCGGCAGATTGCAGCCCAGGCCGAACCCTGCCGGCTCAAGCTCGACAAACTGGCGGTCTGGCCCAGCGGTATCGGTTGCGCCGCCCCCACACGCACGCCGACACGCATCAGCCAGCTGGCAAGTGCACTAAACGCGGCACTCAAGGCGCAGGGCCTGCCCTATGAGGAACGCCGCTTCCGTCCGCATATCACCTTGCTACGCAAAGCAACGCCCGCAGAAGACGCGCCGGCTACACCGGACAGCTTTGCCCTGCTCAAAATCGACCATCTGTCGCTGGTGGTATCCCGCCTGACCCGCTCAGGCCCGCTCTATCAGGAGCTGCGGCGCTGGCATTTGGGCCCCATCCAGGACGGAAGCTGAACTGCACTGGCGGCTAGCCAGTTCGCCAAGGCGGCGCAAGGCCGCCATAAAGCGCTCGTCCAGCTCGTGGCAGCATGACAGGCGCAGGCAATGGCGGTAACGCGCCCCCGTCGAATACAGCATGCCGGGCATGATGGTGATGCGCTCGGCCAGGGCGGCATGAAACAGCACCAGCGTATCCACGCTATCCGGAAACTCCAGCCAGAGCAAAAAGCCACCGGCCGGTCGGGTGGCGCGCGTACCGGCAGGAAACCAGCGCGCAATCAGGCCGCGAACAGTGTCAATCTGCCGGCTATACAAGCGGCGCAATACGCGTAAATGATGGTCATAGCCTCCGCCCTCGAGAAACTGGCCCACGGTTTCCGCCAGCAAAGCCGGCTCGGCAATACTGGAGGTAAATTTCAGCTGGCGCACCTGCTCACTAAAACGACCCGCCTCCATCCAGCCAATGCGAAAATCCGGTGCCAGTGTCTTGGTATAACTGGCACACACAATGACCCAACCGGCGTGATCGAATGATTTGACGGTCGGCGACAGCGTCGCGCCAAACTGCAACTCGGCATAGAGTGCATCTTCGATCAGCGGTGTCTGGTAGCGGTTCGCCAGTTGCGCCAGCCGCGCCTTGCCAGCCAAAGACATCGTGCACCCCAGAGGGTTGTGTACCGTCGGCATGGCCACCACGGCAGACAGCCGCTTTTCCGCCAGCAACAACTCCAGCACATCCAGCGACAAGCCATGCTGCGGGTCGGTCGGGATTTCCAGCGCCTTCAGCCCCAAGCTTGCCAATAGTGGATACAGATTGAAATAAGTCGGCGACTCGACGCCGACCGTATCTCCCGGACGCGTCACTGCACGCAATGCCAGCTGCAAGGCTTCCATCGCGCCATGGGTCAGAATGATGTCCTCGGGGCGCAAGCGCATGCCAAGCAACATGCCCCGGCGGGCAATTTGGCTGCGTAGTCGTGCCGATCCGGGCGGCAGGGCATAGCTTGCAATCAGGGAAGGTTGCTTGCGCAGAATGCCTGCGGCCAGCCGGGCCAGTTTATCCCCCGGATAAAATATCGCACCGCGCGGGCAGGCAAGTGCAAGGTCGGCATAGTCGGCCCGCTGCTGGCTTTGCAAGACGACCGCAACCAGATCCCGGGTTTCCGCAGCCTGAATGAGTACGTCGCCCGGCTCATCCCGCAATGGAGACTCTGGCGCGGGCAAGCTGCTTTTGACGTAATAGCCGGACTGCGGCCGCGCTTCGATCAGCCCCCTGTCCTCCAGCAGGCGGTAAGCCGCCGTCACCGTGTTGAAACTGAGTGCACGCTGCGCGGCACACTGCCGAACCGAGGACAGGCGTGCGCCACTAGGCAAGGCGCCGCGGACTATCGCAGCCTCCAGATCATCGGCGAGCAATCGGTACAAGGGGACATTCTGGTGCATGGTGATCATCCGGCAAGGTGGCAGCGACATGGAAAATGTCAGGTGACAGTTCTCAATATACCGTAACTGTCACCACAACAATCGTCAATTCCTGCAGCTGTTACCAAGCAAACAAGGGCATTAGCATTGATCTGTCACTCATGCTTCGGAAAGACAGTCATGCTAGAAATCCTTGCGCTCACCAGCTACATGTCGGTGATGTCGATTACACCGGGCCCGAACAACATCATGCTGGCCAGCTCGGGCGTGAACTTCGGCTTTCGCCGCACCTTGCCCCATATGCTGGGAATCAGCCTGGGCTGTGCATTCCAGCTTTTTGTTACCGCGGTCTTGCTGGGCCATATTCTGGTCTGGCTAGGTAATATCAGAGGCCTGCTGGCCATGCTTGGCTGCACTTATCTGCTGTATCTTTCCTGGAAGCTGGCGCATAGCGCGGCACCGGGCAGCAGCAACACCGCCAGCCAACCGCTGGGCTTTATCGAGGCCGCGCTCTTTCAGTGGATTAATCCCAAAGCCTGGGTCATGGTCATCAATGCAGCCATCCTGTTTATGCCGCAGCAAGAAGGCGCCATTCCTGCCGCGCTGACCCTGTCCCTGCTGACCGCACTGGTGAACCTGCCCTGTATCGCGGTGTGGGCGCTGGGTGGAGATCGCTTGCGCCACCACCTGCAACAGCCACAGCGACTGCGCCTGTTCAACCTCTGCATGGCCATGCTGATGGCCACAACCGCAGTCTGGATGCTATGGGATGAGCTGGCTTGAATCTGGCTCTTGTGTAATAAATTTACGTTATTGATTATTTGTAAATTTACGCTATGCGGTATTTTTGTTACACACAACCAGAGAAAATGATTTACCACCAGGTAAATCTACACAAGCTACAGAAAAATGCAGGCTGGAGGCTCAAGCTCAAACTGCACATATCGGCGGCTACCAGCCTGCCTGTGGATAACATGGCTGAAAATCGGCAATAGAAAGAACCGCGCTTAAATTGCCACCTTGCTCCGCAAACTCGGCACATACCGAACCCGCTTGTGGATAAGTTGCACCATAGAAAAACGGCCTGTGCATTGCACAGGCCGTTTTTCAGCAGGACATGACCAGCCTTAGTGTTGCAGGATCTTGGACAGGAACTGCTGGGCGCGCTCGGAACGAGGCGTGCCGAAGAAGTCATCCTTGCTGCAATCCTCGACAATATGACCACGATCCATAAAGATCACGCGATCCGCCACACGGCGGGCAAAGCCCATCTCGTGGGTCACGCACATCATGGTCATGCCTTCTTTTGCCAGTTCGGTCATCACGTCCAGCACTTCGTTGATCATCTCGGGGTCGAGTGCCGAGGTCGGCTCGTCAAACAGCATGCAAATCGGATCCATCGCCAATGCACGGGCAATGGCGACACGCTGCTGCTGACCGCCGGACAACTGGCCGGGATGCTTGTGCGCATGCGCTTTCAAACCTACACGCTCCAGCAACTTGATTCCCTTGGCTTCGGCTTCCTCTTTCGAGCGTCCCAATACCTTGGTCTGGGCAATAGCCAGGTTTTCCACGATGGTCAGATGCGGAAACAATTCAAAGTGCTGGAAGACCATGCCAACCCGGCTGCGCAGCTTGGGCAAATTGGTCTTGGGGTCACCGACCGAAATGCCGTCAACGATGATGTCGCCCTTCTGGAACGGCTCCAGTGCATTCACGCACTTGATCAGCGTGGATTTGCCCGAACCGGACGGGCCGCATACCACCACCACTTCACCTTTGCTTACGCTGGTGCTGCAATCGGTCAGCACCTGAAAATCACCATACCACTTGTTGACGTTATTGATGGAAATCATCGAACTCATACAGCCAACCTCTTTTGCAAATGTTTGACGCCGCGCGAAGCAGCAAAGCTCACCACGAAATAGATCAGACCGGCAAACAGCAGGAACTCGTGCGGCAGACCGAGAATATCACCACGCGAACGGGCACTGCTGAGGAAATCCATCAGGCCGACGGCATAGACCAGCGAAGTGTCCTGAAACAGGATGATGGACTGCTGCAACAGCAATGGCATCATCTTGCGGAAGGCCTGCGGCAGCAGCACATAACGGTAGCTCTGCGCCACGGTAAAGCCCACCGCTTGCGCAGCATTGCTTTGTCCCTTGGGCAGCGCCTGAATACCGGTGCGCACCTGCTCGCACACGCGTGCGGCGGTAAACAAACCCAGACAGATTACCACCGAGATATAAGCGGATACTGCCGGATTCAGGTCCTGCTTGAACCAAATCTGTACCGACTCTGGCAGATAGTCCGGTACGACGAAATACCAGATAAACAGCTGCACCAAGAGCGGTACATTACGGAACAGCTCGACATAGCAGGTGGCGATGCCGGACAACCACTTGTTGGGCAAGGTGCGCATCACACCCAACAGCCCACCCAGCAGCAGCGCAACCAGCCATGCCGCCAGCGCCAAGGCCAGCGTCCAGCCCAGACCCGTGATATACCAGTCGAGGTAAATCTCGTTACCGATTCCGGTGGACTTGAAGAAGATGTTCCAGTCCCAGTTGTAATTCATGAACGACTCCATTAAATAAAGGGGGCCGCTGCCCCCCTTGTATTACCGCATTGCTTGTACGACAGGAATCAGCTTGCCGCCGGCTTATCCGAAGGCTTGGCGATCAATGCCTTAAACTCCGGCGACATTGGGAAACCAAGATTCAGATTCTTCGGCGGAATCGGCCGCATGAACCACTTGTCGTAGATCGCATTGATCTGCCCCGACTTGTAGGTATTCACGATAGCCTTGTCCACCAATGCCTTGAATGGCGCATCACCCTTGCGCATCATGCAGCCGTAAATCTCGCTCGACTGCGGTTTGCCCACTACCACCCACTCTGCCGGATTGCGCGCCTTGGCACGCTCGCCGTAGAGCATGGCATCGTCGGTCATGAAAGCCGCAACCCGACCAGACTCCAGCATCAGGAACGACTCGCCATTATCCTTGGCCGCCACGATATTCATGCCGAGCTTCTGGTTGGCATTCATGATCCGCATCAAACGCTCGCCCGTCGTTCCGGCAGAGACCACCACATTCTTGCCCTTCAGATCGGCAAAGTCCTTGATGCCGGAATCTTTTTTCACCAGCAAGCGGGTGCCGATCTCGAAGATGCCGACCGAGAAATCGACCTGACGCTGACGCTCGACATTATTGGTCGTAG
>NZ_RJTZ01000074.1:0-17309 GCF_024343515.1 Aquitalea sp. S1-19
ATACTGGGCCTGCTGGTCACGCCAGTGCTGTTTTCCGTGCTGGACAAGGTGACGGCCGGCATGGTGGCCGGCAAACTGTTTAGCCATCTCGCCTGGGTCGGCTTAGTGTGCGGCGTCTTCTTGCTGGCCGACTATGTGTGGCGTATCGGTGCGCGTGGCGTGAAAGCGGGCACGTTCTGGCTGCTGTTCGGCATGCTCTTGTGCACCGTGATCAACCATTTTGCTGTGTCGCCGATTATTGCCGACTTGAAACTTTCGGTGAATCAGGCCGCCGAAGGGTTGTTTGGTGGCGGTTTTGCTACTTGGCATGCCATTTCAAGCCTGATCTATCTGGTGCAAAGCCTGCTGGCACTGGTCTATGTGCTCAGGCGCGATAGCTAGGCCGATGTACCGGCCATAGAAAAAGCGGTGGCAAGTCACCGCTTTTTTCTTTAGCCTTGAGTCAAAGAAACAATCAAGGCATGGCCTTGAGTGCTTTTTTGCTCTTGGGCAAGACAATGCGCTCTTTATCCGACGGGCGCCACAGAACCAGCAATTTGCCGATATGTTGTACCGGCGCTGCATCCAGGTCATTGCAGATCTGCTCGTACAGTGCAACGCGCGCATTGCGGTCATCGCCCTGTACCCGGATCTTGATCAGTTCGTGGGCGTCCAGACTGATAGCGATTTCGCGCATGACCGACTCGGTCAGCCCGCTGTTGCCTATCATGACAACAGGAGAAATTTGGTGCGCCAGACCCTTAAGGTAGGTGCGCTCGAAGGTGGAAAGTTCGATTTTCATGGTAGTGCTTCCAAAGCAAAACGGGATTCTACTAAAAACTTCCACTTTTTGCCCGAACAATACGCTGAAAATGGCAGATAAACAGTCACTTGGCCGTTTCAGATCACTTTTTACTGTGACCGCCGCTTGTAATGACAGGTTTGAAAAATGAAGAGAAGTACGAGTAGTAACCAATGGCTGTCCGAACATGTCAATGATCACTGGGTACACCAGGCCAAGCAGGATGGCTATCGCGCCCGTGCCGCCTACAAGCTGATCGAGATAAACGACAAGGACAAACTGATCCGCCCCGGCACGGTACTGGCCGATCTGGGTTCGGCACCGGGCAGTTGGTCGCAGGTGGCCTCCCGTATCGTCGGCGACAAGGGCAAGGTGTTCGCGCTGGATATCCTGCCTATGGATGCCATTGCCGACGTATCATTCATTCAGGGTGATTTTCGGGAAGACGAGGTTCTGGACCAATTTATTGACTTGCTGGATGGGCGTGCATTGGATCTTGTAATTTCGGATATGGCCCCCAATATCTCCGGCATGAGCGTCATGGATCAGGCCAGAAGCTTCCATCTGTGTGAGCTGGCCTTGGAGTTTGTCCGCGAACAATTGCGGCCCGGCGGTAATTTTCTGGTCAAAGTGTTTCAGGGCAGCGAATTCCAGCCCTATCTCAAGGCGATGCGGGAAGTTTTCAGTGAAGTGGTATCGCGCAAGCCCAAGGCATCGCGTGACAGATCTACCGAAATTTACCTTTTAGGTAAAGGCCGGCGCTGACATCGGCGTCTGGTCAGATTACAATCAAAACAGCTATTCAGGCATAACCGTCAGGGCACAAAGGAGTCGGCTCGCGTGAACAACATAGGCAAGAATATCGCCATCTGGGTCATCATCGGTTTGGTGCTGATGACTGTGTTCAACCAGTTCAATAAGCGTCAGGAAACCCAGAACCAGATCGAGTATTCGCAGTTCGTCAGCGATGTCGAGTCGGGCAAGGTGCAGTCACTGACGATAGAGGGCGATCCGCTGCGCGGACAGTGGCTCAAGGGCAAGCGTACCGACGGTACCGCCTTCAGCACGTTTGCGCCGTTTGACTATCGCCTGGTCGATGATCTGGTCAAAAACAATGTGCGCTTCGGTGCCAAGCCGGAAGAGCAGCCATCGATGCTGATGAGCATCTTTGTCAGCTGGTTCCCTATGTTGTTGCTGATCGGTGTGTGGATCTTCTTTATGCGCCAGATGCAGGGCGGCGGCGGCAAGGGCGGTGCCTTTTCGTTCGGCAAGAGCAAGGCGCGCATGCTGGATCAGGAAACCAATACCATCACTTTTGTGGACGTGGCCGGTTGCGACGAAGCCAAGGAAGAAGTGAAAGAGGTTGTCGATTACCTGAAGGATCCGACCCGCTACCAGAGCCTGGGTGGCCGCATTCCTCGCGGCATCCTGCTGGCGGGCTCGCCGGGTACCGGTAAGACCCTGCTGGCCAAGGCCATTGCCGGTGAAGCCAAAGTGCCGTTTTTCAGCATTTCAGGCTCCGACTTTGTCGAGATGTTTGTCGGCGTGGGTGCGGCGCGTGTGCGTGACATGTTCGAACAGGCCAAGAAAAACTCGCCATGCATCATCTTTATTGATGAAATCGATGCTGTTGGTCGCCAGCGTGGCGCCGGTGTCGGTGGAGGCAATGACGAACGCGAACAGACGCTGAACCAGTTGCTGGTCGAGATGGACGGCTTTGAAACCAACTCCACCGTGATTGTGGTCGCCGCGACCAACCGTCCTGACGTGCTTGACCCTGCGCTATTGCGTCCGGGCCGTTTTGACCGACAGGTGGTGGTGCCTTTGCCGGATATTCGTGGCCGCGAGCAGATCCTGAGCGTGCATATGCGCAAAGTGCCGATCGCTGCCGACGTGAATGCCGAAGTGATTGCGCGCGGGACACCGGGTTTCTCCGGTGCCGACCTTGCCAACCTGATCAATGAAGCCGCCCTGTTTGCCGCACGCCGCAACAAGCGTCTGGTGGATATGGAGGACCTCGAATCGGCCAAGGACAAAATCATGATGGGTGCCGAGCGCCGCTCCATGGTAATGACCGAGGAAGAGAAGAAGAACACGGCCTATCACGAGTCGGGCCATGCGGTGGTGGCCAAGCTGCTGCCTAAGTCCGATCCGGTGCACAAGGTCACCATCATTCCGCGTGGCCGTGCGCTGGGCGTGACCATGCAACTGCCGGAACAGGATCGCTTCTCCTATGATCGCGGTTATCTGATGGACAGGATCGCCATCCTGTTTGGCGGCCGTATCGCGGAAGAGTTGTTCATGAACCAGATGACGACCGGTGCTTCCAACGACTTCGAACGTGCCACGCAAATGGCGCGTGATATGGTGACGCGCTACGGTATGTCGGATCGCCTGGGTCCTATGGTCTACGGCGAAAACGAGGGTGAAGTCTTCCTTGGCCGTTCGGTGACCACGCACAAGAATATGTCGGAAGAGACCATGCGTCAGGTGGATGCTGAGATTCGCCGTATCATCGACGAGCAGTACGCGCTGGCGCGCAAGCTGCTGGAAGACAACCGCGACAAGGTCGAGGCGATGACGGCTGCGCTGCTGGAGTGGGAAACCATCGACGCCAACCAGATCAACGACATCATGGATGGCAAGACGCCGCGTCCACCCAAGCCCGGCTCCAGCTTTACGCCTAAGCCGGATGACAAGCCCAGTGATCCGACGCCTGCGCCTAGCGTGATGCCGGCACAGGGGCTGTAAGGTACGCTTGTCCCGTTCTGATCAAGGCGGCAGTGAAAACTGCCGCCTTTTCTTATTTGAGTCTTCCGCTTGAGCATTTTATGACTACTTTCCAGTGCGGGCGTTTTGCCCTGGATCTTTCCCGTCCCTTGATCATGGGCATCCTGAATGTCACGCCGGACTCGTTTTCCGATGGAGGCCACTTTGATAGGTGCGATGCCGCCTTGCTGCATGCCCGGCAACTGGTGGCCGAAGGTGCTGGCATTCTCGATATCGGTGGCGAATCGACCCGTCCCGGTGCGCCTTATGTATCGCCCGAAGACGAGTGGGCGAGGGTCGCCCCTGTGCTGGAAGCTGTGCGCGAACTGGGCGTGCCCATCTCGCTCGACACCCGGCGCGCTGCTGTGATGCGGGCGGCACTGGATGCGGGTCTGGTTGACCTGATCAACGATGTCTCTGCGCTGGAAGATGCAGGCGCGCTGCCCCTGGTCGCCAAGGCGCAGGTGGGCATTTGCCTGATGCACAAGCAGGGTAACCCCGGCACCATGCAGCAAAAGCCCGAATACGAAGATGTGGTGGCCGAGGTGGGCTCGTATCTGGCCGGGCGCGTGGCATTGTGTTTGCAGGCCGGCGTGGAGCGCGGGCGCATTCTGGTCGATCCGGGTTTCGGTTTTGGCAAGACGCTGGCGCACAACCTTTCCTTGCTGGCTAATCTGGCGGCAATCGAGCGGCGTGCCGGCGTGCCTTTATTGGTTGGCCTGTCGCGCAAATCCATGCTGGGCGCCATTACCGGCGAAGCAGAGCCTGCCCAGCGCTTGGGGGCCAGTGTGGCAGCCGCGATGGAGGCTGCGCGGCGCGGAGCCAAGATCATCCGCGTACACGATGTGAAGGCCACACACCAGGCTTTGCAGTTGTGCACGGCGCTGGAGAGCATGACGTCATCCGCCGTGTCGTGAGAAAATAAACCATCATTTATCCAGCCGGGCTGATGCCGGCTTAGCAAGCGAAGGGCAAGAGAATGAGCCGCAAATATTTTGGGACGGATGGCGTACGCGGGGAAGTCGGCAAGGCACCGATTACGCCCGAATTTGTGATGAAGCTGGGCTATGCTGCCGGCCGTGTTTTGGTGAACCATGATGGCAGTCATCGTCCTTCGGTGCTGATAGGCAAGGACACGCGCATCTCGGGCTATATGCTGGAAGCTGCGCTGCAGGCCGGTTTTACCGCCGCCGGCGTCAATGTACTGTTGACCGGCCCTTTGCCGACACCGGGTATCGCCTATCTCACCCGCGCGCTGCGTCTGGAAGCCGGGGTGGTGATTTCGGCTTCGCATAATCCCTTCCAGGATAACGGGATCAAGTTCTTTGCCGAAGGCGGCAACAAGCTGGATGATGCGCTTGAGCTGGAAATCGAGGCCATGCTGGATCAACCGCTGGAAACCAAGCCTTCGCACGAATTGGGGCGTGCGCGCCGTATCGATGGCGCCGCCGAGCGTTATATCGAATTTTGCAAGAGCAGCTTCCCCAACGAGCTGGACCTCAAGGGCATGAAGTTGGTGGTGGATTGCGCCCATGGTGCGACCTATCACATTGCACCGAATGTCTTTCATGAACTGGGCGCCGAAGTCATCACGCTGGGTTGTGATCCGGACGGGATGAACATCAACGACAAGGTCGGAGCCACCTATCCCAAAACCTTGCAGGCTGCAGTGCTGCAGCATGAGGCCGATTATGGCGTGGCGCTGGATGGTGACGGCGACCGCCTGATCATGGTTGACCGCCATGGCCAGGTGTACGACGGCGACCAGCTGATCTATGTGATTGCCCGTGCACGTGCCGCGCGCGGCGAACTGAAGGGCGGCGTCGTCGGCACCGTGATGACCAATATGGGCATGGAGCTGGCACTAAAAGAGCGCGGCATCGAGTTTGCCCGTGCCAAGGTCGGTGACCGCTATGTGCTGGAGTTGCTGCACGCCAATGGCTGGCAACTGGGCGGCGAGGCTTCCGGCCATGTCCTGTGTCTGGACAAGCATACAACCGGCGACGGCATCATTTCCTGTCTGCAAGTATTTGCCAGTCTGATGCAGCTGGACAAGGATCTGTTGGATATTTGCCGCGACTGGCAGCCTTTCCCGCAAAAAATGATCAATGTGCGTTTGCAGGGGCAGGACTGGAAGCAGGCTTCGGCCGCAGCACTGGCCGAAGCCGAGGCCGAGCTGTCCGGGCGTGGGCGTGTGGTCTTGCGCCCGTCCGGTACCGAGCCTGTAGTCAGGGTGATGGTCGAGGCGGATGAGTTGGGTCTGGCAGAACGTTGCGCCAAACAGATTGCCGAGGCGATAGAAGCGGCGGCTTGAGAGCGATAGCTTCACATAAAAAATCCCGCGACATGGTCGCGGGATTTTTCTTGGCTGCTACCTGAGGATTCAGGTAGGCAGATAGTGGCGCGGTACGCGGGTCGAGATCGCGCACATCAGCTCATACCCCAGCGTGCCTGCCGCACGGGCGATGGTTTCTATCGGCAGACCCTGGCCCCACAAGGTCACGCGGCTGCCGATGCCCGCTTCGGGCAGGGTGCTTAGGTCGACGACCAGCATATCCATGGATACGCGGCCGACCGTACCGGAGAGCTTGCCGTCGACCAGTACCGGCGTGCCGCTGGGCACTACGCGCGGATAGCCGTCGGCATAGCCGCAGGCCACGATGCCGATGCGCATGGGGTGTTCGGCCTGGAATGTCGCGCCATAGCCAACGATTTCACCGGGCTGAATGTGCTGCACGGCAATGATGTCGGCCGAGAGCGTCATGCCGGGCCTGAGTCCCAGTTCTGGCCCGTTGACGTCGTCAAACGGCGAGCAGCCATAAAGTGTGATGCCGGGACGGACGGCATCGCCGTGCGTGTGCGCATGGCGGAAGGTCGCGGCCGAGTTGGCGGCGCTGATGGCCAGACCTGATGCGCGGGCGAGCGGCTCAAATTTTTCCCATTGCCCGGCCACGCCGCGTGCATCGTCTGCCGTGGCGAAGTGGGTCATGATGGTGCTGAGTTTGACTGCAGGATGGGCGCGCAGCCTGTCCATGGCGGCTGGTGCGGCCTCCGGCTGGAAACCCAGACGGTTCATGCCGCTATTCACTTTTAGCCAGGCCTCGAATGGCAGATCGGACTGCAGTTGTTCCAGCCAGGCGATCTGGTGCAGGCTATGTACGGCGCCGGCTATGCGGTTTTCCGCCATGCGTACCGTGTCTTCCAGATCAAAAGCGCCTTCCAGTAGCGTCATTGGCTGCTGGATGCCGGCGCGGCGCAGGCGCAATGCGTCTTCAAGGTTTAACAGGGCAAAGCCGTCAGCGATGTCGGCGAGAGCTTGCGCGACCTCGAGTGCACCATGGCCATAGGCGTCAGCCTTGATGACGGCGTAGGCGCGTGCGCCAGGTGCTTGTTGTCTGGAGTGCTGATAGTTGTGGCGGATCGCTGCGAGATCGATCTCTAGCCGGATCGGGCGTGTCATGTCGGTTTTTCATCGGAGGAGGTGTGATATTATAAGCCGCTGTTTATGGATGGGGGCAAGGTGGCTGTGCACCCCATTTATGCTTCCGGCTAACGGCATGAGCGCACTTTACTGACATGGACATCCTTCAGGTCTTACTCGATCTATTTGCATCGTACGGCTATCTGGCCGTTTTTCTGGTGCTGTTATTGTGCGGTTTCGGCCTGCCTATCCCCGAGGATGTGACGCTGGTCGCGGGCGGCATCATTTCCGGCCTTGGTTACACCGATGTGCATACCATGTTTGCCGTCGGTATGGCCGGGGTGCTGATCGGGGATGGCATCATGTTCACCATAGGGCGGGTGTTCGGCGACCGCGTGCTGCAATTCCGGCCCATTGCCCGTATCCTGACCAGGGAACGCTTTGAGGCAGTGCAGGAGAAGTTTTCCAAATACGGCAACTGGGTATTGTTTGTCGCGCGTTTTCTGCCGGGCTTGCGCTCTCCCATTTTTCTGACTGCCGGTATGACCCGGCGCATTCCGTATTGGCGCTTCCTGCTGCTGGATGGTTTTGCCGCGTTGATTTCGGTGCCGGTGTGGGTTTATCTGGGGCACTTTGGCGCTTCCAATATCGATCAGCTGATGGTATGGGTGCATCGTGGCCAATACGGCATTCTGGCTGTTCTGGCGGTGCTTGGCCTGGTGCTTGGTGGCCTCTGGTATTGGCGCAAGCGTAAAGCCTGAGCCGTTTTTCAAATGTAAAAAAGCCATCACGCAGTCGTGATGGCTTTTTGTTTGTCCGGCCAGGCGTATCAGCCTACCGATAGCAGTTCTACGTCAAACACCAGGGTCGCATTGGGCGGAATGACACCACCGGCACCGCGTGCGCCATAGCCAAGTTCGGCAGGGATGGTCAGCTTGCGCTGGCCGCCAACCTTCATGCCCTGTACGCCCAGATCCCAGCCCTTGATCACGTGGCCTGCGCCCAGCGGGAAGGAGAAAGGCTGGTAGCGGTCGCGGCTGGAGTCGAATTTGCTGCCGTCTGTCAGATAGCCGCTGTAGTGCACGGTTACATCCTGGCCGGCAACGGCTTCCGTACCTTCACCCAGTACCACGTCTTCAATGATCAGTTCCTGGCTCATGATCTTTCCTTCCTCTTGCATCGCTCAAAAACCGGATTTTACACACAAGCTTGAGCGCTTGTGGGAAGGGGTAAAGAAAAATGCCGACAGTCTGAGTTTCCTTGCATATAACGAAGCTAGACGCTTCACCCACGCCTTGAAAAAGGGGACTCATGATGGACATCACCCACCTGCCGTCGCGCGATCATCCGGTCGTGCACCATGTATCGCCTGCCGATACTTTCAACTGGCTCAAACTCGGCTGGCGCGATCTGAAAAAAGCGCCGGCCGATGCCGTTTTTTACGGTGCCGTTTTTGTCATCATGGGCTATCTGTTGGTGTTCTATTTCAAGGATGCACCCGAAGTCGTGATCACGCTGGCGGCGCTGTTTTTGCTGGCCGGACCGTTTCTGGCGATCGGCCTTTATGATATTGCCCGCCAACTGGAGATCTTCAAGGGAACGCGTGTCAATCTGGTGCACAGCATGCTGGCCTGGCGTGCCAATATTCCCAGCTTTACCCTGTATGCCGCCTTGCTGGCAGTGCTGGTGTTCGGCTGGTTCCGCGTATCGCTATTGATGTTCGCGCTGTTTTACGACACCTCGGCGCCGACGCTGGCGTTGCTGGTGGCTGAGGCATGGTCGCCCGAACATCTGGCCTTCCTGATTGCCTACTTTGGCGCAGGGCTGATCTTTGCCGTGGTGGTGTTTGCCGTCAGCGTTATTGCCATCCCGATGATGCTGGACAAGGAAATCGACACCATCTCCGCCATGGCTGTCAGTGTACAAGCCGTACACAAGAACCTGATGACGATGGTGTGCTGGGCCGCTATTATCGTGATCCTGACTGCGATAGGCTTTGCCACCTACTTCGTCGGCCTGATGGTATTGATTCCGTTGATCGGCCTGTCTACTTGGCATGCCTATCGCTCCATCATTACCTATGAGCGCTGAATGATTCCTCACATTGTTTTTCTTGACCGGGACAGCCTGCCTGTCCCGGTGCCGAAGCCCGATTTTCCGCATACTTGGCAAGAATTTCCTTCCTGTTCTCCTTCCGAGCTGCTGTCTGCCGCCTCTGGCGCCGATATCGTGATCAGTAACAAGGTTCCCCTTGATGCGGCGACACTGCGGTCTTTGCCCCGGCTCAAGATGATTGCCGTGGCGGCGACCGGGGTCAATCATATCGACCTTGCTGCCTGTCAGGCGCAAGGGGTGGCAGTCGCCAATATCCGCCACTATGGGGATGACGCGGTGGCCGAGCATGCCTTTATGCTGATGCTGGCTCTGCGGCGTAATCTGCCGGCCTATCAGCGCGATGTGGCGGCCGGCTTGTGGGAAAAGTCCGCCAGTTTTTGCCTGTTCGGCTCGCCTGTCCGCGATGTGGCCGGCGCACGGCTGGGATTGTTCGGCCATGGCGGTATCGGGCAGGCAATGGCCATGCGCGCCCGTGCTTTCGGTATGGAGGTGGTCTTCGGCGAGCGTCGTGGTGCGGCTACCGTGCGTGAGGGGTATACCGATTTCGATACAGTGCTGACGACATCGGATGTCTTGTCGCTGCATTGCCCTTTGACGGATGACACGCGCGGCATGCTGGGCGAGGCCGAACTGATGCGGGTCAAACCGGGCGCCATTTTGATCAATACTGCACGTGGCGGCCTGGTGGATGAGCCCTCGGTGGTGGCTGCGCTCAAGTATGGCCAATTGGGCGGGGCGGGTTTTGATGTGTTAAGCGAGGAACCCGGACGCAGCGATAATCCGCTGCTGCGTGCACGCTTGCCCAACCTGATTGTGACGCCGCATATAGGCTGGGCCAGTCACGAAGCGATGAGCCGTCTGGCTGGCCAACTGGTCGCCAATATGGCTTCATTTGTGGCAGGGGAGAGGCAGAACCGGGTAGTTTGATTAATTTGCCGCAGCCCTGAGTAAAGGACTGCATGTCTGATTTGAGTGCTAGGGCTTGATCTCGTTGGGGTTGAGCCGTGGCGCTTCTTCTTCGCCCATGCCCAGCTTACCGCGCACGCAGCTGATGTAGCGGTTGACATCGGGTCCGCCGCCATAGCGCTGGGCATGCCAGACCATTTCGCCCAGGCATTCCATCATGTCATGCTGGGCACGGTGTTCGTCGCCATGGCGCAGGGCAAGCTGGGTATAGAGTGCGCGGATGCCGAAGGGCTGGTCTATCGTACGCTGTTCTTCTATCGCCATATGCAGGCCCAGATGCATGAAAGGATTGCTTTCCCCCATTTCGGGTGTCCATTCCTGCTCCAGATAGTCTTGCGGATTGTCTACGATGTGATGGTATTCGGGATGGGCCAGCAAGGTGGCGAGGGCGATTTTCTCCAGATCGGAGAGTGCAAGGGCAGTTTTATGCTTGGCCCAGATCTCGAAAAAAAAGCGGCGGGCGTCCTGACGGCTAGGGTTGAACATGATGTGGTCCACTGTGGTAGACAGAAAATTATACGTGAAGGAGTAAGCGCCATGCATAGCTTGAAAGACTTCTCTGCGCGGCTGATTGATGGGCGTGAGCTTTGTCTGTCCGATCTGGCCGGCAAGGTGGTATTGGTGGTCAATACCGCCAGCGAGTGCGGCTATACCCGCCAATACGAAGGACTGGAGGAACTCTATCGCCATTTTGCTGAACAGGGCTTGGTGGTGCTGGGCTTTCCCTGTAATCAGTTCGGTCATCAGGAACCAGATGCCGAGGCGGTGATCGCGGCATTTTGCCAGGGCCGCTATGGCGTCAGCTTTCCGCTGTTTGCCAAGGTCGATGCCAACGGACCGGATGCGCATCCTTTGTGGCGCTGGCTCACCCAGGCCGATACTTCGCACCCGCATCCGGTGAAATGGAATTTCACCAAGTTCTTGCTGGACAGGCAGGGCAGGGTGGTGATGCGTTTCGAGCCGGCGGTGGCACCGCACGAGTTGTTGCCGGATATTGAGGCTTTGCTGGCTGCACGCCCTTTATCGGCCAGTTGATCCGGTCTGCGAAAAAAAGGCTGCACCTTATCCGGAGCAGCCTTTTATTTCATGCCTGATCGCCTGCGTGTTTAGCTTGTGGCTTTACGGCGGAAGATTACATCCCACACGCCATGCCCCAGACGGATGCCGCGCGCTTCGAACTTGGTCAGCGGGCGGTAGTCGGGGCGCGGTGCGTAGGCTTCCGCCGTGTTTTCCAGTTCGTACTCCACGCTGAATACTTCCATGATCTGGAGTGCGTAGTCTTCCCAGTCGGTGGCCGCGTGCAGATAGCCGCCCGGCTTGAGCTTTTTGACCAGCTTGGCAATCAGCGGGCTCTGGATCAGGCGGCGCTTGTTATGGCGCTTTTTGTGCCATGGATCGGGGAAGAAAATGTGGATGCCGTCAAGACTGGCATCGGCCAGCATATGGTCGATCACTTCGACTGCATCGTGGCGGATGATGCGCAGGTTGGTGAGATTCTGCTCATCGATTAGCTTGAGCAGATTGCCCACGCCGGGCGAGTGTACTTCCACCGCCAAGTAGTCTTTGTCAGGGTTGCCGGCAGCGATCTCTGCCGTGGCCGTGCCCATGCCGAAACCGATTTCGAGAATTTTCGGGGCGCTGCGGCCGAATGCTTGGTCCAGATCGAGAATGGTGTTCTGGTAGTCGATGCCCCACTTGGGCATGCCTTCGTCCATGGCGCGTTGTTGCGCTTGGGTCAAATGCCCCTGACGCAGAACAAAGCTGCGGATGTGTCGCTGGTAAGCCGGATTTTCCATGATTCTCAGAGCCAAAAACTGCGAAAAAACGCGATGTTACCGAAAGCAGCCCAGGATGGCGAGGCCGGTTTAGCGCTTATCGGCCTCGTCCCGCGCGGCCCGGTAGTGTGCGATCCAGTGCTGGACATCCGGCCATTGTAAGCTAACCCCCAGTTCACGCAGGATGCGCTGGTTGTGCAGACGGCGTGACTCGGCCAGAAAAGACCATATTACAGGCGAAACGTGCTGCCTGACTTCTGTGCGCGGCAAACGCGGCACGCGGGTCAGGTCATGCGCATCGGCTACCAGATCAAACCAGTCCCCCATGCGTGTCGGCTGCTTATCACAGGCATTGTAGACGCGTATTCCGTGCGGGCGCTTCAATGCGGCTACACACAGCATGGCCAGATCATCTGCATGAATGTGGTTGCTCCAACTGTCCTGTTCGCGGGTGATGGCGGGCGTGGCATTGATAATGCGTGCCAGCGGCAGGCGCTCTGCCGCGTAAATACCCGGCGTGCGCAAGATGGTAAGGCTGGCACCTTGGCTGGCAGCAAAGCGGCGTAACTGTTGCTCTGCATCCAGCCGCCGCCGACTGCGATCAGAGTTAGGTGCCGGGGTGCGGGTTTCGTCTAGCCAATCGCCACCTGCATCCCCGTAAACGCCGCTGGTGCTGATGTAGACCAGGTGCTGTGTTATGCTTTTGGGTTTAGCTAGCGCGGATAAAAAGCGGCGCATGCGCTGATCGGTATACCCTTGGCTGGCGGGTGGCGCGCAATAAAGCACCTTGTCTGTCAGCGCGGCAAGCCGTGTCAGCGAGTCACGCTCATCCAGATCCGCCATCACTGGCGTGATCCCCAAGTTGTGTGCTGCATCAACACCCTCCTTGCTTCTGACCATGGCCAGTACGCGCCAGTGTTTGGGGAGGGTGAGGCTTGCGCGGCGGGCGATGTCGCCAAAGCCGATGATAAGCAGGTTTTGCATAAGGCATATTGTAGCTGGATTGAAGTCGAGGAAAGAAATGACAAATCGGGTCAAGGTGATGTCGTCCGGACATTCCTTTAATGTTGAAGCACATGAAACCATACTCGAAGGCGCTTTGCGCGAGGGTGTGGCCCTGCCTTATGGCTGCCGCGATGGTGCTTGTGGTGCCTGCAAGGGTAAGGTCGTCTCTGGCGAAGTAGAGCAGGGCGGCTATCAGGACAAGGCTTTGTCTGCGAGCGAACGCGAGCAGGGGATGGCGCTGTTTTGTTGCGCCCGCCCCAAGAGTGATATCTGTATCGAGGTACGCGAGGTGGCCGGGGCAGGGGATGTCCAGATTAAGACGCTGCCTTGTCGCGTGGACAGCATAGAAAAAATACACGATGTGGCCGTGTTGAAGTTGAAACTGCCAGCCGCCGAGCGCCTGCAGTTCAAGGCCGGGCAGTATATCGATATCCTGATGAAGGACGGCAAGAAGCGCAGTTTCTCTATTGCCAATGCGCCGCACGACGATGCCTTTATCGAACTGCATGTGCGCCATCAGGCTGGCGGCAGTTTTTCCGATTATGTATTCAATCAGATGAAGGAGCGTGAAATCATGCGCTTCAAGGGGCCGCTGGGTTCTTTCTTTCTGCGCGAAGACTCGGACAAACCTATCATCCTGCTTGCCAGCGGTACCGGCTTTGCCCCGATCAAGGGTATGGTCGAGCATGCCTTGCATCACGGCAGTCTGCGCCCGATGGTGTTTTACTGGGGGGCGCGTACGTTGGCTGATCTGTATATGGCCGAGCTTGCCGGTTCCTGGCAGACCCGCCACCCCAACTTCACCTTTATACCGGTTTTATCCGAGCCTTTGGCCAGTGATAACTGGCAGGGGAGGACGGGTCTGGTGCATCAGGCCGTGCTGGACGATTTTGCCAATCTCTCGGGCTACCAGGTCTACGCCTGTGGTGCACCGGTGATGGTCGAGGCGGCGCATACCGGCTTTACCCATATGCGCAGCTTGCCAGAAGACGCATTTTTCTCCGATGCGTTTTTCCTGTCCAAGGATAGTATCAAGCCTTAGATATTACGTCAGATATATTTACCTATTTATGATGCCATGTGCCCTAATGACGGGACATGGCATTTTTTATGTGCCAACTAAGCCGTGATATTAGCGATATGGGGGGTAGGTGATCGCATGCTTCTGTTTAAGCCCACGGTGCTTGTTTTATGAATTCAGTGCCTCGGCATGTGTTGGGGCTGTGCGGTTTGGCTGTGCAGCATGGCATGCAGTCATGAGAGATGGGGGGCAAGGCTAATAAATTCCTATTTTTTGCGGGTGTGAAGCTTGAATAGCCGACATTTTTATTATTTTTATGCGACATTTTTTTATGTTTTTTCGTCGATATTCATGTTGCGGTGTCAATTTTTTTATCACGAGCATGCTTGTCTTGTATGCATTTATGCCTGGTGGCGATGTTTTCCGTACGCATATAGATGCGCTTGAGGTAATGATTTTGGATTGTGTAGATGGCTGATTATTAATGGGAATTTATCTTTGGTTGCTACATTTGTATGGATGGATCGTTTGTTTTTTTAATGAATATGGTGATTAAAATTTAGTCATCTACACGGAAAAAAATGTGACTTTTGCTGGGAATGATCTAGGTCAAACAAACGGTTTGTCCGGTCTGGACGCTGCGATCAGGACGGCGTTATGATGTGAGGCATCAGAATTTAATAATATAACAACAGTTTTAGTTTCTTTACTATTTAACAAAATCACGGAGAACAAACATGTCTGCGGAAACTGAAAGCAGCACACCCAAGCTCAAGCTTGGTGCTCTGACTGCCCTGGTTGTAGGTTCCATGATTGGTGGCGGTATTTTCTCGCTGCCACAGAATATGGCCTCCGGCGCGGGTGCCGGTGCCATCATTATTGGTTGGGCAATTACTTTTGTCGGTATGCTGGCGCTGGCTTTTGCATTCCAGCAACTGGCTAACCGCAAGCCTGAAGTGACCGGTGGTGTGTACGGCTATGCCCGCGCCGCTTTTGGTGACTATGTAGGCTTCAACTCGGCCTGGGGCTACTGGATCTCGGCCTGGATCGGTAACGTTGCCTACTTCGTGGTGATGTTCTCCGCGCTGTCTTTCTGGTTCCCCGCTTTCGGTGAAGGCAATACCGGCCTGGCAATTGTTTGCGCCTCCGCTTTGCTGTGGGCGCTGCACTTCCTGGTACTGCGTGGCGTGCATGGCGCGGCGATGATCAACACCATCACCACCATCGCCAAGCTGGTTCCGCTGGCGCTGTTTATCGTGATTGTGTTGTTCTCGTTCAAGATTGACACTTTCAATCTGGACTTCTGGGGTTCTGCCGATCTGGGTTCCATCGTTGACCAGGTCAAGAGCACCATGCTGGTAACCGTTTGGGTGTTCATCGGTATCGAAGGCGCATCGATGTTCTCCGGCCGTGCACAGAATATGTCTGATGTGGGCAAGGCAACCGTGATCGGCTTCCTGCTGACCATCGCACTCTTGATCGCCGTATCGGTACTGTCGCTGGGCGTGCTGACTCAGCCTGAACTGGCTGCACTGAAGAACCCGTCTACCGCTTATGTGCTGGAAGCCGCTATTGGTACCATGGGCGCCAATATCATGAACGCCGGTCTGGTGATCTCGGTAGGTGGTGCGTTGCTGGCCTGGACCCTGCTGTCCGGTGAAACCCCGTACCTGGCTGCCCAGGACGGCATGATGCCTAAGGTATTCGGCAAGACCAATGCCAACGGTTCGCCTGCTGCATCGCTGTGGCTGACCAACGGCATGATCCAGCTGTTCCTGATCATCACCTACTTCAACGGTTCCGTGTACCTGAGCCTGGTTTACCTGGCCACGTCCATGATCCTGCTGCCTTACCTGTTCTGCGCCGTGTACTCGCTGATGGTTGCCCAGCGCGGTGAAGGCTACAAGGCCGGCGAATCTGCCGCCAAGGATCTGGTTGTTGCCGTGATCGCTTCGGTATACGGCGTATGGCTGCTGTACGCGGCTGGCCTGCAGTACCTGCTGCTGTCCATGGTTCTGTATGCACCGGGTCTGCTGTTCTATGTATGGGCTCGCAAAGAGCAGGGGCAGAAGCCTTTCAATGGTGGTGAAACCATTCTGGCTGCACTGATCGTCGTACTGGGCATCTACGCCGCTTACGGCCTGTCTGTCGGCACCCTGTCGCTGTAACAAGATTTTTCTGAGGTGGCTGCTGTGCAGCAGCCACCGCGAGTAAACCGTTTTACCTATGTGACCCTCGGGTGGGGGTTGCAACAAACCTACTGATTGCTCTTAAGGAGTTCAAGATGTCGAAGTTTGGTGTTCATTCCGAGTGCGGTAAGCTGCACAGTGTTATGGTTTGCCGTCCAGGTCTCGCGCACAAGCGCCTGACGCCGGACAACTGCCACGGCCTGCTGTTTGATGATGTAATCTGGGTTGAGCGTGCTCAAAAAGACCACGACTACATGGTTGAGCAAATGCGCGCCCGCAACATCCACGTACTCGAAGCGCACGAAGCGCTGGGTACCGTGCTGGATGACAAGGCTGCTCGTAGCTGGATTCTGGATCGCAAGGTTAAGGCTGACAACGTCGGTATCGGCATGCTGGGCGATCTGCGCAGCTGGCTGGATGAAATGCCATCGGCTCAACTGGCTGATCACCTGATTGGCGGTATCGCCAAGCTGGATCTGCCATTCGATCCTAAAGGCCTGTTTGGCGGCTACCTGGACAGCTCCGATTTCGTCCTGCCTCCGATCCCGAACAGCCTGTTCCAGCGCGACCCATCTTGCTGGATCTATGAAGGCGTGACGCTGAACCCGATGTACTGGCCAGCACGTCGTCAGGAAACCCTGATTCTGCAATCGATCTATCAGTTCCACCCATACTTCGCCGGCAAGGTAAATGTATGGTGGGGTGATAGCGACAAAGACCACGGCCCAGCTACGCTGGAAGGTGGCGACGTAATGCCAATCGGTAACGGCGTTGTTCTGATCGGTATGGGCGAACGCACCAGCCCGCAAGCTGTTGTTCAGACTGCCAAGGCTGTGCTGGGCAAAGAAGGTGGCGCTACACGCGTTATCGCTTGCCAGATGCCTAAGTCGCGTGCCGCGATGCACCTGGATACCGTATTCTCCTTCCTCGATATCGACCTGCTGTCGTCCTTCCCGGATGTGGTAGACGAAATCATTTGCACCAGCATCTACGCTGGCGACAAAGAAGGTGAAGTCCGCTTTGAACGTCACGATGGCGTACATCTGGTTGACGTGGTTAAAGAAGCACTGGGTCTGAAAGATATCCAGGTTATCACCACCGGTGGTGATGCATTCCAGCGTGAGCGTGAGCAGTGGGATGATGGTAATAACGTCGTTGCCCTGGATCGCCGTGTCGTTGTTGCTTACGACCGCAACACCTACACGAACAAGCTGATGCGTGACGCTGGCGTGGAAGTGATCGAGATCCCAGCATCCGAACTCGGCCG
>NZ_RJTZ01000075.1:0-17276 GCF_024343515.1 Aquitalea sp. S1-19
TAATGCTCGAACCCGGCGGCGGCCAGCCGCGCTTCGATCGCTTCTTGCATATCGGCCGAGCGCTCGTCGTCCGGCAGATTGGCCGGCGTATAACGCGCGAACAGGGTATTGGGTTCGATGGTCAGGTGATAAGCCGACAAATGGGTGATGCCGTAGCTAAGCGCGGTATCGATATCGGCCAGCGCCTGTTCCGGCGTCTGCCCAGGCAGGGCATACATCAGGTCGAGGTTGACGTTGTCGAAATGCGTCAACGCGATCTCAACCGCCCGGCGCGCCTCGTCGCCATTGTGGATGCGCCCCAGTCCTTGCAAAAAAGCCGGATCAAAGCTTTGCACACCGATGGACAGGCGGTTGATGCCGGCCGCACGATAACCCTTGAACTTGTCGCTTTCAAAGGTACCGGGGTTGGCTTCCATGGTAATTTCGGCATCCGGATGCAGGCGCACCCGCGCGCGTATGCCGCACAGCAAGGCATCCATCGCCGCCGCCGAAAACAGGCTGGGGGTGCCGCCGCCCATAAAGATGGTCGTCACCGGCCGTCCCCAGATCTGCGGCAGGCTGCTTTCCAGATCGGCCAGCAAGGCCGCGACATAGCCCATTTCGTCGAAGCCGTTTTTGGCCTCGTGCGAATTGAAGTCGCAATACGGACACTTGCGCACACACCACGGGAAATGGATGTAGAGCGACAAGGGTGGCAGCTCTTTCAGGCCACCGCTAAGCGCCGAAATATCGATCACGCTCATGCAAAGGCCTTGAGTTTGGCCAGCAGCACCTGCATCGCCTGCGCGCGGTGGCTGACGCGGTTCTTCTCGTCGGACGGCAGTTCGGCCACGGTACAGCCATAGTCGGCCAGCCAGACATAAGGGTCGTAACCGAAGCCGCCCTCGCCTACCGGCGTATCCACCACCTCGCCCATCCACACCGCGTCTGCGATCAGGGGTTGCGGGTCATCGGCATGGCGAACCAGCACCAGCACGCAGGTATACCAGCAACGGCGTTTGCTCTCGCCCTGCAGCTTCTCGACCAAGAGTGCATTATTGCGGGCGTCCGACTTGGGCTCGCCGGCAAAACGCGCCGACAGCACGCCCGGTGCGCCACCCAGCGCCGCCACGCAGATGCCGGAGTCGTCGGCCAGCGCCGGCAGACCGGTCACACGGCTGGCGTGACGCGCCTTTTCCAGCGCGTTTTCCACAAAGCTGTGATACGGCTCGGCGCACTCGTCCACCCCCAGCTCGCGCTGCGGGATCAGAGTGATGCCCAGCGGCGCAAACAAAGCGGAAAACTCGCGTAGCTTGCCGGCGTTATTGCTGGCAAGAACCAGTTTGTCGAACATGGTTTTTCCTTACTTGTAGGGTGGGTTAGATGCCGAAGGCAGCGTATCCCGCCATCACAGCAAGGTGGGTTACGGCCTGCGGCCTAACCCACCCTACCCTTTATTTCCCCGCCTTGACCTCGGTCCACAGGCGGTTCATCAGGCGACGCTCGCGCGGGCTTTGCTCCTTGAGCACCGTCCATTTGGCCACGGTTTGCGGGCTTGGATTGATCACCGCATTGGCCTTGAGGTCGCTACGGAAATAAGGCAGCGCGGTTTTGACCGGATTGGTCGCGCCATTGAGATTGGTCAGCTCGGCCGCATTCTTGCCGTCCAGCATGAAGTTGATGAACTGGTGCGCCAGATCCGGACGCTTGGCGCTGGACAGGATGGCCATGGTGTCCACCCCCAGCTCGTTGCCCTGACGCTGTGGCGTCATCGCCAGCACAAACGGGCGCTTGGCCTGCCTGGCGTCTTCTATCGCCTGGTAAAACTCGGTCGAATAGCCCAGCGAAGCCCAGATATTGCCCACCGCCAGCTCTTTCAAGTAGCTCGCGTTGGAAAAGGCCGCCCAGTAAGGCTTGGCTTGGGCAATCACCTTCTTGGCGGCGCGATAGTCGGCCTCGGTTGCCTGATTCGGGTTCTTGCCCAAGTAAAACAGCGCGGCGGTAAACACTTCGCGCGGGCTATCCAGCACCGTCACCTTGCCCTTGATCTTGGCCAGCACCTTGGGATCGAAAATCACCGACCAGCTCGTCGGATCCACCCCCAGCGCCTTAAGCTTGGTCTGGTTGTAGCCGACACTGGTCAGGCTCAATACGGTCGGGATTTCATAGCGGTTGCCCGGGTCGTAGCTCTGGTTAAGATAGACCGGGTCGACATTCCTGAAATTGGGAAGCAACTGTTTATTCAGCGGTTGCAACAATTTTTGCTTGACCATGGGCTGGATCACAAAGGACGACGGAAACACCACATCGTAGCCCTTGGCACCTGCCGCCAGCTTGGCCAGCATTTCCTCGTTGTCACCGTAGTAATCCTGTACCACCTTGCAATCACAGCTTTTCTCGAAGCGTTTCACGATTGCATCCGACAGGGAACCGCTCCAATTATACAAATGGAGCACGTCGTTCGGGCCAGCCAGCACGCTGGCAGAGGCCAGCGCAGACAACAGAGTCACAGTCAGCTTGTTCAATTCAGGTCCACCTCCACAAAGTACACGACGGCAAACAACACGTTTGCCGCCAAAAAAATCGGGCCGCAGCGAAACGCTGCGGCAGCTTGCTCAATCGGTCAACAGGCCATAGCTGGCCGGCGGAATCGCCTGCAGCAGCAGGTTTTCGTCGGCATCGGCGAGCATCGTCGCATCCGACAGCATGCGCCGCCACTGACGCGCACCGGGCACGCCCTGATACAGGCCGAGAATATGGCGCGTGATATTGCGCAGCTTATTGCCTTCGGCCAGTTCGCGCCGAGTGTAGTCCAGCATCGCAGCCACCACCGCCTCGCGCTCGGGCGCAGGGCCGGTATCACCATAGTAACGTGCATCCCAATCGGCCATGATCCACGGATTGTGGTAAGCCTCGCGCCCGATCATCACCCCGTCCACATGCTCAAGATGCAGGTCGATTTCGGCCTGGGTCTTGATGCCGCCATTAAGCAGGATCTCCAAATCGGGACGCTCGCGCTTGAGGCGGTAGGCGTAATCGTATTTCAGGGGCGGGATATCGCGGTTTTCCTTGGGACTGAGGCCCTTGAGGATGGCGTTACGCGCATGCACGATAAAAGTCTGGCAGCCAGCCTCGGCCACGATATCGACAAATTCGCGCAAAAAGTCATAGTGCTCGACATCGTCGATACCGATGCGGTGCTTGACGGTCACGTCGATGTCGCAAGCGTCACGCATGGCCTTGACGCAATCGGCCACCAGATGCGGCTCGGCCATCAGGCAGGCGCCGAACGCGCCCTTTTGCACGCGCTCGGACGGGCAGCCGACATTGAGGTTGACCTCGTCGTAGCCCCACTGCTGCGCCAGACGCGCACATTTGGCCAGATCGGCCGGGTCGGAGCCGCCCAGTTGCAAGGCCAGCGGATGCTCGGCCTCGTCAAAGCGCAGATGGCGCGCTACATCGCCATGAATCAGCGCGCCGGTGGTCACCATCTCGGTATAAAGCCAGGTATTGCGCGTGATATGGCGGGCGAAATAACGGTAGTGACGGTCGGTCCAGTCCAGCATCGGGGCAATGGACAGGGTGCGCGGGGGAAGAACTTTGCGGCTCACGACTGCAAGGCCTCCTGCTGCAAGGCAATCAGCTCGCGTATGCCTTTTTCCGCCAGATCAAGCAGCGCATTCAGCTCGCTGCGGCTGAACGGCACACCCTCTGCCGTACCCTGCACTTCGACAAAATGGCCGGCCCCCGTCATCACCACATTCATATCGGTCTCGCAGGCCGAATCTTCCGGATAATCCAGATCCAGCACTGCATGGCCCTCGAATACGCCGACCGAAACAGCAGCGATATGGTCGGTAATCGGACTTTCGGTGAGCTTGCCGGCGGCAATCAGGCCGGCGATGGCGTCGGACAGCGCGACAAAGGCGCCGGTAATACTGGCGGTTCGGGTACCGCCATCGGCCTGGATGACGTCACAATCGATCACGATCTGACGCTCGCCCAGCTTTTTCAAATCGACCACCGCGCGCAGGCTGCGCCCGATCAGGCGCTGGATTTCCTGGGTGCGGCCGGACTGCTTGCCGCTGGCCGCTTCGCGGCGCATGCGGCTATTGGTCGAGCGCGGCAGCATGCCGTATTCGGCGGTCACCCAGCCCTGCCCCTTGCCCTTGAGAAAAGACGGCACATTCTCTTCGACGCTGGCGGTACAGATCACTTTGGTATCGCCAAACTCGACCAGCACCGAGCCTTCGGCATGGCGGGTATAGTGGCGCGTCAGACGCACGGGGCGCAGGGTGTCGGCACTTCGCTCGGAGGGTCGCATAAGGCAGCTCGCTGGGAAAAACGCGAGATTGTACAGCAACTTGCGGCACGGCCGTAAGCATGGCCGGCCGCAAAAGAACAACGGATTACAGCAGGCTGCGCCCTGATGCCATCATCTCGCTCTCCAGTGCCGCCATCATGGCATCGGGGATTTCCGGCGCATCCTGACTATCGACCACCCCGGCACCGCTACGCGACGCCGGCAGCAAGGTCATGGCGGCGACACTGAGATTGTCGCTACTGGCACCGCCCCGGCGCTCGGCCACCTGCAGCAAGGCCGGCACCACCTGCGTCAAGGCGCGCGCACTCAATGCCCGTACCAGTTCGTGCTCGCGCATCTGCGACCACACGCCATCCGAACACAGAAGCAAGGTGGACCCCGCCGACAAGGGCAAGGGGCCGACCTGCCCGATCAGCGGGCTATCCGTCCCGCCCAGACAGCTATAGATGCGGTTGCGCTCGGGGTGGACCAGCGCCTCGTCCTCGCTAATCAGCCCCCTGTCCATGAGACGCTGCACGGTCGAATGGTCCTGCGTGCGCCAGCTCACTGCCCCGTGCTCCAGCAGATACAGGCGCGAGTCTCCGGCCCAGGCGCAATACAGCTTCTCGTCCTGTACCAGCGCCGCCACGACTGTGGTGGACGGCACTTCGGGAAAGCGCCGCGACAAGGCCAGACGCACCAGCGCATGCTGCACCTCATGCAAGGCATCCTGCAAAAAATGGGCGGGGTCAGCCAGACGCGGACGCGCAGCCAGCGCAAACAGATGGGACAGCGTATCGATCACCATTTGCGATGCCAGCTCGCCATGCAGATGGCCACCCATGCCATCGGCTACCGCCAGCAAAACCGCCTCGCGCGAATGCAGCATCAGCACCCGGTCTTCGTTATACCGGCGCCCCCCCAGACTGCTGCCACCACTCCAGAGAAACTTCATGCATCCACCTCCGGGTGCAGCCAGCCACTCACTTTTTGCCACAAGCCCCGGGCCGGTGGTGGTGGCTCGGTATACGGGCTGTTCAGGCTTTTTTGCAGCTGCATCAGGCTGCCAGGCCGATCATCGGCATTCAGCGCCATACACCGTGCCACCAAAGTACACAGCTCGGCCGAATAGCGCGTGCGCGCCTTAGCCAGCGCCGGCAGCGCATCGCTAGTGCGGACGGTTGCGGCCATGGGCGCACCAATACCCAGACAGGCATAAAGACAAGCCCCCAGACTGTAAATATCGGACCATGGACCCAACTTGCCCTTGGCCTGATGCTGCTCGGGAGCCGCAAAGCCCGGGGTATACATGGATACAAAGCGCTTATCCTGCTGCAAGGCATTCTGTCTGGCAGAGCCAAAATCGAGCAGGATAGGCGAGCCGCTACGGCGCAGATAGATATTGGCCGGCTTGATGTCCAGATGCAGCAAGTGGTGACGATGCACCTCGCGCACGCCGGAAATCAGCTCGGCAAACAACTGGCGCAGCCTGGGCTCGGGCAAACTGCCGCCCAAGAGCTCGATCTCGCGCGCCAGCGAGCGCCCGGACTTATAGCTCATCACCATATAGACGGTCTGGTTGGCCGGAAAGATATTGCTCACCTGCACCACATTCGGGTGATTGATGCCCACCAGCACCCGCGCCTCCTCGAAAAAGCATTTCAGGCCGATGCGGAAGGTATCGCGATCCAATTCGTTATCGACCACGACCCGATATTCGGCAGCGTGGCTGGCCAATGCCTGCGGCAGATATTCCTTGATGGCGAACTTGTTATCGTGGCGATCCAGCGCCAGATACACCCGGCTGAAACCGCCGGTGCTCAGTTCGCGCACAATGGTGTACTCGTCCAGCTGGAACCCTGGCGGCAAGCCGCCTTGCTTGGTTTGCGTCATCGCTGTTGTTATAGTGTTGTGGGCCTTGATGAAACTACACCATCCGGGCCCGGTTCCTGAATCAAAACCTACCGGAAGAAAACCATGATACTCAGCATGACCGGCTTTGCCGCCATTACCCGCGAATTTACCGGCGGAATGCTGGCGATGGAACTACGCGCCGTCAACCACCGCTACCTTGATGTCCAGTTGCGCCTGCCGGAAGAGCTGCGCATCGTCGACCCGGCCTTGCGCGAACGCATCTCGGCCAAAGCCAGCCGCGGCAAGATAGAGTGCCGCGTCTCGCTCAATCAGGTCGACTCGCAAGTGCCGACCCTGGAGCTGAACCGCGACTACCTGCAAAGCCTGCTCGATGTCGCCGCCGACATCCGTACGCTGGCACCCGATGCCCGCGGCCTGTCTGTTGGCGAGCTGATGCGCTGGCAAGGCGTGCTGCGCTCCAATGAACTGGCACCCGAAGTACTGCAGCAACTGTGCATCGACTGCCTGGCCGAACTGCTGACCGACTTTAACGCCAGCCGTGCGCGCGAAGGCGAAAAACTCAAGCAAATCTTGCTGGACCGGCTGGACGGCATGGAAGCCATCGTACGCGAGATCAAGCCGCGCCTGCCACAAATCCTCGATGGCTATATGGCCAGACTCTCCCACCGGCTGCAAGATGCTCTGGGCAGCGTGGACGACGACCGCATCAAGCAGGAATTCGCCCTGTTCGCCCAAAAAATGGATGTAGACGAAGAACTCGGCCGTCTGGGCGCGCATATCAGCGAAGTGCGCCGCATCCTCAAGGCCGGCGGCCAGGCCGGCAAGCGCCTCGACTTCCTGATGCAGGAACTCAACCGCGAAGCCAACACCCTGGGATCCAAATCGGTCTCGACCGAAACCACCCAGGCCTCGGTCGAACTCAAGGTGCTGATCGAGCAGATGCGCGAGCAAATTCAGAATATCGAATAAGGTCACACCGGCAGCGAAATAGCGCTATCCCGCTGCCCTTGCCATCAGTTTTTGTCCCACACCAGGCGCGCGATGGCCGACGAGTCCAGTTCGCCATCGCCGCCTGCGACCAGTTCATCGATCAGCGCACGCACCCGCGCAGCAGCAGGCAAGGCGATACCCAGCTCGGAGGCGGTATCCAGCACGATGCCCATGTCTTTTTGATGCAACACTGCCTTGAAACCGGGCGCATAGTTGTCGTCTATCATGCGCTGGCCATGCACATCCAGCACCTTGCTCTGGGCAAAGCCGCCCATTAGCGCCGCACGCACCGGCACCGGGTCGACGCCGCAGGCGCGGGTCAGCTTCATGATTTCGGCCACCGCAGCAATGCCGGCACCGACCGCGATCTGGTTGCAGGCCTTGGCCACCTGGCCGGCGCCGCTGTCGCCGATATGGGTGATGGTCTTGCCCATCGCGGCCAGCACCGGACGCGCAGTTTCCAGCGCACCGGCCTTGCCGCCCACCATGATGGTGAGGGTACCGGCGATGGCGCCGGCTTCGCCGCCCGACACCGGGCAATCAAGAAAATCCACGCCCTTTTCGGCCAGCTTGGCGGCAATCTCGCGCGCACCGATCGGCGAGATGGTGCTCATATCCACACACACCAGACCCGGGCGCGCGGCTTCCGCCACTTCATTCATCAGCGCAACCACATCCGGCGTGTCGGAGACATTGCTCACCAGCACATCGACTTCAGCGGCCAGCGCCGCGACGCTCTCGGCCCAAATGGCACCGGCATCCAGTAACGCCTTGGCCGACTCGGGGCGGCGCCCCCACACCGTCACGCCGAACCCCGCCCCCAGCAGGTTCAACACACAGGGCCTGCCCATGATACCCAGACCGATATATCCGACTTTCATTGCTATTCTCCAGCAAATTGCAAAATGTCATGATACCGCTTTGGGCGGTGCTGTGCCTGCTGCCTGCTGCTCGAGAAAATAGACGAAGGCCAATAACTCGGCCACGGCGCGATACAGTTCGGGCGGGATATGGTCATCCAGATTGACCTGCATCAACAGGTTCACCAGTTCGGGCGAATCGTGCACGAACACACCCGACTCGCGCGCACGCTCGATGATGCGCTCGGCCATCTGGCCGTAGCCCTTGGCCACCACCTGCGGCGCGCTCTTGCCCTCCTGGTAAGAGAGCGCCACGGCGGAAGTGCGGGGGGTGTTTTTTTTCATGGCAGGGTTTCGTAATCAGGGTGAAACAGGAGAAACGCGGTAAACCGGTGCCACCAGTCGTAGGATGGGTGGAGCAAAGCGTAACCCATCAATGACAGGTGCCGCACAGCGTAACCCATCAATGGTGGATGCCGCTTACCCATGCTGCTTGATATTCAACGCCACCAGCGCCAGACCGGCAGCGGCCAGGCCGTCTTCCAGCCGTGTGCGGTGGGTTTCGATCAGGGCGGCAGTGCTGTCATCCGCGTCCAGTGTCAGCTGAATCTGGTGGCCGACCATACGCACGCGCGCGCCCAGACTGCCCAGCGCAGGTAAATCCAGATTCAGCCGTGTGGCCCACACCGGTATCTCGCCGCCACCATCGGCATCTCGCTCGCCAGCCGCTTCGCGTTCGATCTGCCATTGCGCCGCCTGCCCCGGCCAAGCCTGGGCGTTGACATTGAGCACGCGGCTTTCCAGCGTATCCAGCTGCTTTTGCAATACGCTGCCCAGCTCGGCCATCACTTGCGTACGCGCTTGCGGCTCCTGCTTCAACAGTTCGCCGGCTTGCGCCTGCGGCTGGCTTTGCAGCTTTTCCAGCGGCAAGCGCCCCTCGACCCAGGCTTTTTGCTGCGACTCGTAAAACACGCCGCTTTGCCTGACAGCCTGAGTGAGGCTTTCGGCGCGCGCCGACAGCGGCGCCTGCGGGTCGAGCAGCGTGGCCGCCTTGCCGGTAGCTTGTGGCGCGGCGCGCAGCAGGTCGGACAGATAGCGCGTGGCACTGCTCAGGCGCACGGCGACCGAATTGTTTTGCTCCGGCTCACCGGCATCGGCAGCCAGCGCAAAGGTCAGCGCCGGCGCAAGCGCGGCCACCTTGAGCGAAATCGACTCGCCCTTGGGAGAGACACCCGGCGGCAGTTGCAGGGTAAACAGGCCATTTTTGATCAGCGCGACCAGCTTGTTGTCCGGCAGGCGCTCGACCACGCGCGCATTGACCGCCTCACCCAATAACAAGGCCGGGACTTTGCCCGGCGCCTTGTCTACCGCAATCAGGCCGCGGCCGGCATCTTTAAGGAACCGGGCGTTATCCACCCGCGCCTGCCCCTGCGCCGGCAGGCTCTGGCCCGGCGCATTACCCAGAGAAGGAATCATGAAGTCGAACTATTGCGATAAAGGGAAACAATCAGCTCGGCCTCGCTGCGCGAGATGCCGCAGCGCTCGGCCACTTCTCCGGCCGACAGGCCATGGCGCGCCAGCGCGATCGCCTGATTGTAAGGAGAAGAAAGTTCGGATGACGGCGGCGGATCGCTGCGCCGCTTCAGCGGCTCGGCGATCTGCGGCGGCTCGGCAAGCACCTGCGGCGCACGCGCGCTCAGGCTGTGGAGGTCTTTTTGCAGGCGGGTAATTTGCGCCTGCAACTCGATCTGGTGCGAGTCCGCCACCCGCGCCGCACTACGCAAGCGGTACACCTGCCAGCCCAGCGCGGCCACGGCAACAGACAAACATGCAAGCAGCAGCCATATTTCCACTTCAACCTCCTGACGCGCCCAGCGCGGCTGCGTCAGGCGCCCTTGCTGTAGGCATCCAGTACACGGCTGCTGGTTCGCAGATGATGCATTTCTTCGGAAAGCGTGTCGCGCTCCCGCCCCATCAATGCACGCGACTGTTCGATATTAGCCTGAATGGCCAGCAGCGTCAGGCGCAGCGTTGCGTGCTGCGCGTCGTCCAGCTCCAACGTGTCCACTGCGGGCAAATCCTGCTGCTGCGCAGCCAGTCGCCCCCCCAGCGAGATCGCCAGCGCCCAGTCCTCGCGTTCGGCAGCCCTTAGCGCGTCCTCGGCCAGTGCGGAAAACGCCTGCCAGCGCAGCAGTGCGTCAGATGCCGGCATCAGCGGTCGCCTGCATCTGTGCTTCGGCGGGATTCGGCTTGCGGCCGATTTCGACCCAGGCCGAACGCACCTCGCCCAACAGGGCGCTGACTTCATCCAGCGCCGCTGCGTCATTATTCAGATTGGCGTGCAGCAAACGGCCGGTGCAATACTCGTACAAGCTGGCCAGATTCACCGCCAGCTCGCCACCTTGCGCAATATCCAGCGAATTACGCAGCCCCTCGTCGACAATCGACACCGCCTTGCCGATCAGCTTGCCCTTCTCAGCGATTTTGCCCTGCTCCATCTGCACCTTGGCCAGGCGGATAGCCTGCAGGGCACCATCAAACAGCATCAGCACCAGCTTGTGCGGGCTGGCGACCTCCACTTCGGTTTCCAGTGCCGAGCTGCCATACGCCTGCTGCATTCTGCGGATATTCACTCCGGTATCCTCTTCACTATGATTATCGGCTGCCGGACAATCCGGCCAACTGCTGTGTCAGAAAATTGCTCATATTGTTGTACTGCGCCAGCAGGGCATCCATGGCCGAAAACTGCTGCTTGTAACGCTTTTCGGTTTCCACCAGCCGGCGCTCCATCGCTTCCTGCTGCTTGGTCAGCCCCTTGGCCGACTCGCTCAGGCCGGTACTAAAGGCATCAATTGCGCCGTCCTTTTTCACCAGACCTTCCAGCTTCTGGTCAAGATCAAAAGCGAAGCCCTTGGTAAACGACACCGTACCGCGATTGCCGGTCACCCCGCCATTCACCGCGATGGTCAGCCCTTCCACCGGCGAGCCGACCGCACCGACCAGCTTGTTGCCATCGCCCTTGGCCGGATGACCACCGATGGTACCGGCCACGCTGTCGCCACCGGGGATACCTGCACCGGCAGTAAAACCGGCAAACTCGAGGCCTGACACCAGTTCAACCGACGACGCCTTGCCGGTCTTGCCCGACTGGATCGCCAGCTTGCCGCTATCCGGGTCTACCGTCACCGATACCTTGCCGTCCTTGCCCAGCTTTTCATTCACCCCGGACTCGATCGCATGCGCCAGCTCGGCGGCCGAGGCGTAGTTTTTCTTGGGTAGCGTGACATTCACCTCCTTGCCATCGACCTTAAGGGTAAATGCCTCATCCGCCTGTTGATCCAGCGACACAGGAGCTTTACCCGCCTCCTTGGTACCGTTGAGCAACTGGGTGATCACGATTTCGTAATCGCCCGGTTGGGTCTTACTGCTGCCGCCGACATAGCTGATACCGGCGTCCGAAGTCACCGCGTCGGTGGCGAAGAACTTGGCGATATCGTCGGCATTTTTCTCCAGTGCCTTGTCCAGCACCTTCTCGTCCAGCTTCATGGTGCCGTCCTGATTGAAGCTCAGGCCGAACTGCGACGCCATGGTATAGATGCCGCCGTTGTCGCCGCCTTCGTTGAACGCCGAACGGACCTGGCTCTGGATGGTGCGAATGATGCTGGCACCGTTGAGGACGCCGGCCGGACGCTGCTCGCCCGGCTTGGGCGTCGCCTCGAGATTGACCGAAGACACATCTTTCAGCGCCTTCATCAGCTTGTTGTAGCCTTCAACCAAGCCCTCAAGCGACTTCTTGATGCCCGAGGTATCCTTGCTCACGCTCAGGCGGGCGGGCTCCTCATCCTTGTGCAACTTCTTGAGGGTCAGCGTCACGCCGTCGATGGCGTCTGTCACCGTGTTGCTCTGCTTGATCACCTCGATGCCGTCGAGCAGGAACTTGGCGTCCTTGGCCGCCTGTACCTCGGTCAGCATCGGCTTGCCGTCGGCAGCGAGCAGGGGGTTGCCGTCCTTGCCGTGCGTCGCCAGTTGGTTGAGCGCGTCGTCGCTCGCCTGCACCTTGATCGTGTTCTGCGTACCGGTATTTTTCGATGAATACACCAGCTTGTAGCCCGAGCCATCGTTGACGATGCTGGCGTTCACGCCGACGTCGGCCTTGTTGACCGCGTCGCGAATGTCCTCCAGCGTCGCATTGGCCGGGATCGTCACGCTCTTGGGCGGCTTGCTGGGGTCGGCCGCAGACGAAAAGGTCAGCTTGCTTTCCGCTGCGCCGGTAATCGCCGACTTGGAGCTGGTAAAGTTGCCCGACGCCAGCTTCTGCTCCTGCGCCAGCTGCTGCACCTTCACCGAGAACGAGCCGGTCGGCGCCTTGCTTGAAGCGGAAATGCCGACATGGTCTTCCGAACTGGTGCTGCCCTTGTACGACACAAACTTGGCAGAATCCTGCAGCGCCTTGACCGCACTCTGAAACTCGGACACCGCACTCTTGACCTGCCCCACTGCAGATACTTTCTGCTGCAGCAGCGCTTCTTTTTGTTGCAACTGGTACAGAGGACGCGATTCAACCGCCATCAGGTTCTTGATCAGCCCGTCAATGTCCATACCCGAGCCCAGACCACCCACACTCAGCGCCATCTTGCGTCCCCTTTACTTTCAATGACCCACATCATCCCATCCGCTACGCCACCCTGCCTTGTCACAACACAAACACGGCGCGCTTAGAACCGCGATTCACAATCTCGCGAGCTAGCGCGAGACAAGACGAAAACGGCTGAAAAGCGGAATAACCATACGATATATGCGCATTTATAAGCCGATTTTAACGCCGCAGCCTGCGCCCGGCAGATCGTGAACCGGCTCTTAGGCTTAGGCCTTGTCCTTGAACAGGACACCCACGATCTTGTCCAGGCTCTGCGCGATTTTCAGCATTTCCTCTGAAGGCATCTGGCGGATCACCTGATCGGTTTCCTTGTCAATCACCTTCACCACATCAATGCCGGTATCCTCATCGACACTGAACTTCAGCTCGCTCGAATACGCCGACACCAGTTTGTTTACCTTTTCCAGCGCCCCCTTGAGTGCCTGCTCGTCGGCACCGCCCTTCATCTGGCGCCCGGCCTCGCTACTACCCAACGCCTGCACCGCCGTACTGGCCACCGCCACGGTCGGCGCGCTGCTTTGCTGCGAGGACAACGGCTGCGACCGGCTACCCGGCTCGTTCTGTATCGGTGCGGCATAGCCGCCACCGACCGGCGTCATCGGACCCAAGCTTGTCATGATCTGTCTCCTGCAAGAAAAAACCCGGCGAGGAGGCCCCGCCGGGTTGCGTGTCTATCGTTCAGAAGCTGAAACCGGCGAAGCTTAGCGCAGCAGCTGCAGTACTTGCTGCGGCAGCTGGTTAGCCTGTGCCAGCATGGCGGTACCAGCCTGCTGCAGTACCTGGTTACGCGACATCTTGGCGGTTTCCGAAGCAAAGTCGGTATCCAGGATGCGACCGCGCGACGCGTTCAGGTTCTCCGCGCTCGACTGCAGGTTGGAGATGGTGTTGCTGAAGCGGTTCTGCACGGCACCGAGGTCGGCACGGCGCGAGTTGACCGTCGCCAGTGCTGCATCAAGTACCTTCAGCGCAGCATTCGCTCCTGGTGCGCTCGACAAGTCAACCTTGTCCACCGCACTCAACCCGGCATTAGTCGATGCCGCAACCACACCAGCAGTAGCTGCGTTGATAGAGAATGCGGAGGTCGAATCGAACGAAATAGTCCCGGAAATAGTCGTCGAGTCGTTGGCAGCGGATTCCAGCTGAACACCGGTTGCGTCGTTAGCTCCTTTGACCGTCGCCTTCACCGCAGTATCGCTATGCGTGTAATCAGCAATCTTGATATCGGCACCGTTCTTGTTCGACAACTCCAAAGCGCCGTTCTTGTCCACCTTGGCGGAAATGCCGGTGGTCGCAGTCTGTGCGTTCACGGCCTCTGCCAGCGACTTAATGTCACTGCCAACCGAGGCGGAAATCGTCACTGGAGCAGTGTCGTTATCGCCGGTCAATTTGAACGACACGGTCCCGGCAGTAATGCCAGAAACCGTCGCCTTGGTTTCTGCGGTCGCCGAGACTCCTGTCGACCCGCTATTGGTGTTGACTTTGGCGGCGATGCCCTTAGCGCTTTCACCATCACCAACGTCGATAGTAGCAGTCTTACCATTACCCGCCACCACAAAGTCCATGCCAGTTGCTACACCGTTAGCTGGACTCGCCGCAGCAGCAGTCGACGCCACACCCATCTTGGATGCAGTAGTCAAGGTACCTGCTTGATAGTTGCCGATATCGGTGCCGCGGATGCTGCTGACCGACACGTTGATGGTCTGCTGGGCGTTGGCACCGACCTGAAACTGCGCGTTACTCATGGTGCCGTCGAGGATGTTCTTGCCGTTGAACTGGGTGGTGTCGACCAAGCGGTTCAGCTCTTCCTTCAACTGGTTGACTTCGGACTGGATCGCCTTGCGGTCGGAATCCGAGTTGGTGTCGTTGGCCGACTGCACCGCCAGTTCGCGCATGCGCTGCAGCATGTCGGACGCGGAAGTCATGCCGCCTTCGGCGGTCTGCGCCAGCGAAATGCCGTCGTTGGCGTTGCGGCGCGCCTGATCGAGGCCACGAATCTGGCTGCCCATGCGCTCAGAAATGGCGAGACCGGCGGCGTCGTCCTTGGCGCTGTTGATGCGGGCACCGGAAGACAGGCGCTGCAACGAGGTCGACAGGGCGGATTGCGAACCGGACAAGTTGCGCTGGGCGTTGAGCGAGGCAACGTTGGTATTGATGCTCATCGACATGATGATGTTCCTTGTACTGGGTTATCCATCAGGCCCGCCACCCCGACCCGATGCCGGTGTGCAGCCTTCACCCGTTTTATCGTCCCCCCCTATCAAACCTTTAGGACTTTTTTATATTTTTTACCAGACATCATCCAGCCAGCAACGACAGACGCCCGATGCCCCCCAGGAAAGCGCCCCGGCAGCGGCACAGTTCAAGCCGGTAGCACCCGCAGCCAGTGCTCGGCTTTGGCAAAGCCGACCTCGTTCAGCACCTGGACACTTTCGGACAGATAGGGCGGGTTATGCATCACCTCGCGGTAATAATTGGCCAGCAGCTCAGCCTGTTCCGGCGCGCTCAGCGCGCGACCGCGCGCCAGCGCGAGCCCAGCCCACCAGAAACGCAAGCTCAGGTATTGCGTGCACAGCAGCACGGTATTGGCAAACAGGGTCGACTCCGGCGCCAGCGGTGCATAGCTACCCAGCGCATGGTTGTACAGTACCCGCCCCAGTACCGCGTCCATGTCCGCATCCGCCAGCGCGGCCGTGGCAGGCGTGCCGCCATCCCAGCCGGCGGCGGCTTCGTCAACCAGCTCGCAGTAACGGCGCCGCGTCAGTGCCCAGCGCGTACGCAGACGGCTGAGCGCCGCCAGCAGTTGCAGGTGCAATTCGTCGTCGCGCCGCCACAACGCAACCGCCTGCACGGCATCGCCCGACGCCAGCAACAGCTGCCATTCATCCAGAACACGCTGAATCGCTACATCGCGCGCGACACCCGCGGCCACAGGACCGACCCGCACCGCGTCGATCGCCTCGGCGATCAGCAGCAACAAGCCCAGCCGCTGCCATAGCGGGATTTCCTGACTGCCCAGCACGCCAAGGTAGAGCACCCTTGCATTTTCATTAAGAACACTTCCTGCCTTGCTTAGGACCAGACGCTGCCGCACCGTGCGCGGCATAATGGTCAGCTCCACCGCGCCGGCGTCCTCGACCAGCAGGCGCGCCACCTCGGGACACGACGGCGACGCGGTCTGCACATATTGCCCCGCCGCTTCGATGGTGATGCGCGGGTAGGTCGCGCAGATATCGGGCAGCACCGCTTCGCCGCAACGGGCGTGCAGCTGACACAGCCCCTCGCTACTCAGTAGCGGACAACGGCCGTCGGCGCCGCCCACATCCAGCAGGCCGAAATCGGCGCTGCCGCTCTTGCCCTGGCCGCGTTTGAGTGCCTGTGCGATCAGCGGCTTAAGCTCGGGGTCGCCCAAATTTTTCAGACGCTTATAGCTATCATGCTCGACCGGCACATTCCAGCCGTAGCAACAGGTATCCGGGCAAGTCGGCCCGAGACAGGAAAATTTGCCCAGATAGGCGGGGACCAGCATATCGCTCGTTGTTGTTTTCATCAGAAACTCCGATCACCGCCAGCAGCAGGCTGGCGGCTTGATTGACTACTTTTAAGGCCGGTTTCTACCTGCGCATGACGGCTTAAATCCTCTACGCCTCGCTATGCTCACATCCGGCACAGGGTCTCGATCACCGTCCCCACGCTCGCCACGCCCTGCCCCAGTGCGGCCGGTTCGAATGCCACCTGCTCGGCCGACTCACCCTTGCCCGCCGCCCAGTTCACCACCAGGCACAGATGGGCATAGGGAAGATCCAGCTCGCGCGCCAGCGCCGCTTCGGGCATGCCGGTCTGGCCGACCATATCGCAGCCATCGCCTTCGAGGCGGCGGATTTCGGCGCTGCTCTCCAGCCTCGGCCCCTGGGTGCAGGCGTAGACGCCGCCATTCAGTAAGGCAATGCCGCTTTGCGCGGCGCTGGCCAGCAGGCGGGCGCGCATCTGCGGGCAGTACGGGCGGGTGAAGTCGGCATGCACCACCGGGCGATCCGGGCCTTCGAAGAAGGTGTGCTTGCGCCCCCAGCTGTAGTCGATAATATCGTGCGGCAACACCAGCGAGCCCGGCACCATATCGGCGCGTATGCCGCCGACCGCACCAACCGCGATAATGCAGCGCACGCCCTGGCTATGCAGCGCCCACAAATTGGCGCGGTAATTGATTTCATGCGGGGCAAACGAGTGGCCATAGCCATGGCGTGCCATGAACACCACACCTTGCGTGCCGATGCGACCATAAGTCAGCGGGCAGGATGGCTCGCCATACGGGGTGCGGATCAGCTGGCGGTGTGTCACTTCCAGGCTTGGCAGGCTGGCCAGACCACGGCCTCCGATAATGGCGAGCATACGGTCACCCCTGACGGAATATTAAATTTTTTGGTATTGAAACACAGATGTATTTGACGGTATAGCCGCCAAGTCAAACGGAGGAAGGTACGCTACAAATACGCAGCCCCACGATGTGACGCTGCGTATGTCATCACGGCCGGCAAGCAAAGCTGCGCCGGAGCCGACATCACGCCCGCTCGCCCACGCCCTCGAACCAGGACTGCAAAATCGCCTGTGCCGCGAC